>DASUJJ010000261.1:0-11798 GCA_036279335.1 Dyella sp. | reverse complement strand
CGTAGGCCTCCTTGGCCTCCTTGAACTTGTCCTGCGCCGTCGGATCGTCCGGGCAACGATCCGGGTGATATTTCATGGCCAGCCGACGAAAAGACTTCTTCAATTCGACTTCGGTGGCAGTGCGCTCCACGCCCAGCACTTCGTAGTAATCACGCTTGCTCATTCATGCATCCACATGCTCGTCCACCCCATGGCGCCATCCGCAAAACCGCCCGCACCAGGAAAGCCCCCGGTGCGGGCTGGCCATCGGGCCGTGCCGATGACGATGCCGCTTACTTCTTGTCGTCTTTCACTTCGGTGAACTCGGCGTCGACCACGTCGTCCGGCTGCGCCGAGCCGCCCGGCGCGGACTGCGCACCAGCGGCATCGGCCGGGCCACCCTGCGCCGCGGCATAAAGCGCCTGCGCCACCTGCTCCAGCTTCTCGACCTTGGACTCGATCGCTGCCTTGTCGTCACCGTCTTTGGCCTTTTCCAGATCCGACAACGCGCCTTCGATCGTGGACAGCTGATCGGCCGGCACCTTGCCGCCATGTTCCTTCAGCGCGCTGCGGGTGGCGTGCACCAACTGGTCGGCCTTGTTGCGGGTGGCGACCAGCTCGTGGAACTTCTTGTCCTCTTCCTTGTTCGCCTCGGCGTCGGCGACCATGCGCTGGATCTCCTCGTCGGACAGGCCCGAACCGGCCTTGATCTCGATCTTCTGTTCCTTGCCGGTCTTCTTGTCCTTGGCCGACACATGCAGGATGCCGTTGGCGTCGATGTCGAAGGTGACCTCGATCTGCGGCATGCCACGCGGCGCCGGGTCGATGCCCTGCAGGTCGAACTTGCCCAGCGACTTGTTCGCGCTGGCGCGCTCGCGCTCGCCCTGCAGCACGTGCACGGTCACCGCGGTCTGGTTGTCGTCGGCGGTGGAGAAGGTCTGCGAGGCCTTGGTCGGCACCGTGGTGTTCTTCTCGATCAGCTTGGTCATCACGCCGCCCATCGTCTCGATGCCCAGCGACAGCGGGGTGACGTCGAGCAGCAGCACGTCCTTGACCGAACCGCCCAGCACGCCGCCCTGGATCGCCGCGCCCACGGCGACGGCCTCGTCCGGGTTGACGTCCTTGCGCGGCTCCTTGCCGAAGAAGTCCTTCACCGACTCCTGCACCTTGGGCATGCGGGTCTGGCCGCCGACGAGGATTACCTCGTTGATGTCGGACACGCGCAGGCCGGCGTCATTCAACGCGGTGCGGCAGGGCTCGATGGTGCGCTTGACCAGATCGTCCACCAGCGACTCCAGCTTGGCGCGGGTCAGCTTGATGTTGAGGTGCTTCGGACCGGAGGCATCGGCCGTCACGTAGGGCAGGTTCACCTCGGTCTGATGCGTCGAGGACAGCTCGATCTTGGCGCGCTCGGCCGCGTCCTTCAGGCGCTGCAGCGCGAGGGCGTCCTTGCGCAGGTCGATGCCCTGCTCCTTCTGGAATTCCTCCACCAGGTAATCGATGACGCGCATGTCGAAGTCTTCGCCGCCGAGGAAGGTGTCGCCGTTGGTGGCCAGCACCTCGAACTGCTTCTCGCCGTCGACTTCAGCGATCTCGATGATCGACACGTCGAACGTGCCGCCGCCCAGGTCGTACACGGCGATCTTGCGGTCGCCGCCCTTCTTGTCGAGCCCGTAGGCCAGCGCGGCCGCGGTCGGCTCGTTGATGATGCGCTTGACGTCCAGACCGGCGATCTTGCCGGCGTCCTTGGTCGCCTGGCGCTGGCTGTCGTTGAAGTACGCCGGCACCGTAATCACCGCCTCGGTGATCGTCTCGCCGAGATAATCCTCGGCGGTCTTCTTCATCTTCATCAGCACCTTGGCGGCGATTTCCTGCGGCGCCATCTTCTTGCCGTCGGAGGTCTGCACCCAGGCATCGCCGTTGTCGTGCGCCACGATGCCGTAGGGCACGATGTGGAGATCCTTCTGCACTTCGGCGTCGGTGAACTTGCGGCCGATCAGGCGCTTCACCGCGTAGAAGGTGTTCTTGGGATTGGTCACGCTCTGGCGCTTGGCCGAGGCGCCCACCAGCACTTCGCCATCCTTGTTGAAGGCGACGATGGACGGCGTGGTGCGATCGCCTTCCGAGTTCTCGATGACCTTCACCGAGGTGCCGTCCATCACGGCGACGCAGGAGTTGGTCGTGCCCAGGTCGATGCCGATGATCTTGCCCATGTCTATGCTCCGGATTTCTTGAGCGGCCCCCGCGGCCGCGAACTGGTTTTCAGAATGGGGCCCGGCTCGGGCGATTCAATGCCGGCGGACCCGAAGATTCGATGGCGGCTGGCGCCGATCAGTCCTGCGCCACGGCGACCAGCGCCGGCCGCAGGAGGCGGTCGTTGAGCACGTAGCCCTTCTGCAACACGCTGACCACGGTGCCCGGCGCCGAATCCGGCGCGGCGACCATGCTCACCGCGTGATGGCGCTCCGGATCGAGCGGCTGACCCAGCGGATCGACCTGCACCATGCCGTTACTCTCGGCCACCTTGAGCAGGGATTTCAGCGTCAGGCTGATGCCCTCGCGGATCGCCGCGATGTCGCCGCCTTCCACGGCGAGCCCGCGCTCGAGGCTGTCGTAGACCGGCAGCAGCTCGTTGAGCAGCTTCTCGTTGGCGAAGCGGCGCGCCTGGTCCAGATCACGCTGCAGCCGGCGGCGCTGGTTCTCCAGATCGGCCCGCTCGCGCAGCATCGTCTCGCGCAGTTCGGCGTTGCTGGCCTCCAGCTCGGCGATGCGCGCCTGCAGGGCAGCCGTGTCGCTTGCTGCCGGCTCGCCCGAGGGCGCGTTGTCCTGGCCCGGTTCCGGCGCCTGCGGATCGTTGTTTTGCATATATCCACTCCAACAAAAAACCGGGCCGGCAAGACATGCCGACCGTCGATGTGCGCGGGGAATCCCGCCTCCCGGGGCGGTTATAGGGTCGTCGACGCCCGATTCAAGGCATCGCTGAGCAATCCGGCGGTGGCCTGCACCACGGGGATCACCCGCTCGTAGGCCATGCGCGTGGGGCCGATCACGCCGATCGCCCCCAGCACCCTGCCCTGTGCCCCGTAGCTGGCAGTGACCACGCTGCAGCCATCCAGCGCGGTGAAGCCCGACTCTTCGCCGATGAACAGCCGCACGCCCGGCGCCCGGGCGCACACTTCCATCAGCTGCAGCAGCTCGTTCTTTTTCTGGAACGCCTCGAACAGCTCGCGCAGGCGATCCAGATCAGCCAGCTCGGAATAAGCCATGAGGTTGGTCTGGCCGCTGACCAGCACGTCCTCACCCTCGGCGTGGGGCACGAACGACGCGGCGGCCAGCTCCACCGAACTGGCCAGCAGCCGGTTGAGCTCGCTGCCGGCCTCGCGAATCTCGCGCAGCAGTTGCGCGCGGATGTCGTCCAGCCGCAGGCCGGCAAAGTGCGCATTGAGATAGTTGGCCGCCTGCTCCAGCTCGCGCGTATCCAGCGGCTTGGCCAGGCGGACAATGCGGTTCTGTACCTGGTTATCGGAAAACACCAGCACCACCAGCACCTGCGCATCCGGCAACGCCACGAAATCGATGTGCCGCAGCGGGAAATCGCCCTGCCGCGGCACGCTGACCACGCCGGCAAAGTGGGTCATCGCCGACAGCAGCGATGACACGTTGCCCAGCAGGTCACGCGTGGTGGAAGGCTGCGGCGGCAGCTCGCGCTTGAGACGCGCCATGTCGTCGCGCGCCAGCGGCTGCAGTTCGATCAGGCTGTCGACGAACAGGCGCAGGCCGCGCGGCGTGGGAATGCGCCCGGCAGAGGTATGCGGCGAGGCGACCAGGCCGGCCTCTTCCAGATCCGCCATGATGTTGCGGATGGTGGCGGCGCTGACGTCCAGACCCGACGAGCGCGACAGCGTGCGCGATCCCACGGGCTCGCCGTCCACCAGATACTGCGCGATGAGCGCGCGCAGCAGGCGGCGGGCGCGTGCATCGAGTTCGTGACCGTGACGTGGGGGCATGCGCTGTGGCAATCCGTGAGACAGCCAAGAAATAGGGTGTCGCGCGCCGCTTTGCAAGCCGGCGGCACCCGATCGGGCCAATCGGCCGACGGGTTCCACAGGCCTCGCCCGCACCGGCCGGGCTCCCTACAATCCACCCACTCGCCAGAAACCCGGTCGCCATGCTCACTTCGCTATACGTCCGACACTTCGCCGTCGTTGAAGAAGCCGAGATCACCTTTGGCCCCGGGCTCACCGTGGTCAGCGGAGAAACCGGCGCCGGCAAATCGCTGCTGGTCGATGCCTTGATGTTGCTGGCCGGGTCACGCGCCGACAGCGGCATGGTGCGTGCCGGCAGCGATCGCGCCGAACTGGCCGCGGAATTCGACCTGGCCGACCTGCCCGAGGCGCGCGACTGGCTGCGGCGCGAGGAGCTGGACGATGAGGGCGCCTGCCAGTTGCGCCGGGTGATTCGCGCCGAGGGCAGCTCGCGCGCCTGGATCAACGGGCGCCCGGCCAACGCCAGCCAGCTCGGCGAGCTGGCGACCCTGCTGGTGGAAATCCACGGCCAGCACGAACACCAGGCGCTGCTGTCGCGCGCCCATCAGATGACCCTGCTGGATGCCTATGCCGGCAACGAGGAAGCCGTGGCCCAGGTCAGGGAGCTGGCCGTGCAGTGGCGCGAGATCGGCGCACGCATCCGCAAGCTCAGCGGTGGCGACGACCGCGACGCGCGCCTTGAGCTGCTGCGCCATGAAGTGGGCGAGCTGGAAAAATGGGCGCTGGCGGTGCCCGAGCTGCTGGAACTGGAGCACTCGCACAAGCGCCTGGCCAACGCCGGGCGACTGGCCGAAGGCACCGCCGGCGTGGTCGAGCTGATCGACGGCGACAGCGAGTTCGCCCTGCGCCGCGCGCTGAGCCGGGCGCACGCCGAGCTGTCCCGACTTGGCGCGCTGGATGAGCGCCTCAATCCGTTGCTGGAGCTCATCGACAACGCCGGCATCCAGCTGGCCGAAGCGGCTGATGATCTGGCGCGCTACGCGCAGGACGTCGATCTGGACCCGGAGCGATTCGCCCAGGTCGATGCCCACCTCACCCGTCTGCACGAGCTGGGCCGACGCCACCGGCTGCCGCCGGCCGAACTCCACGACAAACTGCAGGTGATGCGTGAGGATCTGGCCGAACTCGAAGGCGCCGGCGAAGCGCTGGAAGCGCTGGCGACGAAGCAGCAGCGGCTGCAGGCCGACTACGCTACGGCCGCAGCGCAATTGAGCCAGCGGCGCCGGGCGGCCGCCGATCGGCTCGGCAGCGAAGTCAGCGCGCTGATGAGCGAGCTCGGCATGGCCGGCGGCGTGCTTCGCATCGAGCTGGAAACCGTCGACGGTGGTGAGCCCGACCCGCAAGGCACCGAACGCTGCGAGCTGCTGGTCAGCGCCAACCCCGGCCAGCCGCCGCGGCCGCTGCGCAAGGTGGCCTCGGGCGGTGAGCTGGCGCGTATCAGTCTGGCCATCGAGGTGGCCACGCTCGGCAAGGACAGCGTCGGGAGCATGGTCTTTGACGAGGTGGACACCGGCATTGGCGGCGCCGTTGCCGAGGTGGTTGGACAGAAGCTGCGCTCGCTGGGCGCGACGCGCCAGGTGCTGTGCGTGACCCATCTGCCGCAGGTCGCGGCACAGGGGCATGCGCATCTGCGGGTCAGCAAGCACAGCGATCAGGACTCCACCCACACGCGGATCGAAGCACTCGACGCGGCCGGCCGCAGGGCGGAACTGGCGCGCATGCTCGGTGGCGTGGAGATCACTCAGGCGACCCGCGCGCACGCCAAGCAGATGCTCGAGCGTGCGCAGGCCGGTTGAACTCAGCCGCGCCGCTCCAGCAGGCCGCGCTCGGCGGCCATCCGGTACAGATCAAGCTCCGAACCCGCGCCCAGCTTGCCCATCAGGCTGGCGCGGTGGATGTAGACGGTCTTCTGCCCGATCCCGAGCTCGCCGGCCACCTGCTTGGGCGCCCGGCCCGCCGCCAGCAGCAGGAACACCTCGCGCTCACGCGCCGTCAGCCGCTGGATCGGATCGAGCGCCTCGGACGGCCGCTCCGCACGGCGCCTGCGGATATCCGAGCTGAGATAGCACTCATCGGTCATCACTGCACGAAGGCCGGCCACCAGCTCCTCCGGCGCGACCCCCTTGGTGACGTAACCGCTCGCACCGCGCCGCAGCGCTTCGGACACATACGGCTCGCCGTCGTGCATGCTCAGCACCACGATCCGGCTGGACGGGGACACGCTCAGCAGGTGCTCGATCAGCGGCAGACCGCTGCCGTCCGGCAGGGAGAGATCCAGCGCCACCAGATCCGGTGCGTGCCGATTGATGGCGTCGACCGCGTCGTCGGCGCAGCGGCATTCGGCGACCACTTCCAGATCCGCTTCCATCTCGATGAGCCGCTTGAAACCCTCGCGCACGATGGCGTGGTCATCCACCAGAACGATGCTGTACATGCCCCTCTCCGGCCGCCTCGCGGCTGCTGATCCCGGCAAAGGATCGCACATGTACCATGCGCCGATGCGGACCCAGAACACACGTTTCCTCACTTCCGGCCCCGCGGTGGGCGCGTGCTACCTGCTGGTCCGGCTGGTGCTCTGGCCGACCGAACAACCGTACTGGATGCTGCCCTTCGGGCTGCGCTTCGGCGCACTGCTGCTCACCCCGGTTCGCCAGTGGCCATGGTTGCTGGGCCTGGAGCTCAGCGCCAGCGCGGTGCTGGACATCAGTCATGGGGCGGCCATGGGCTGGCTCGGCTTTCTGCTGGGCGACCTGCCCGACCCGCTGATCGTCGCGACCGGTCTTTGGCTGCTGCGCAAGGCCAATCTTCACCCCAGCCTGCGCGTCCCCGAGGACGTGACACGCCTGCTGCTGTCAGCGCTGCTCATCGTGACCAGCACCACGGCGATCGATGCGGCGTTGCTCGCGCTGATGCATCACACCGCTCCTTCCAGCCGCATGATCGAGGCGCTCGGTGTGGATCTGCTGAGCAACTACCTGGGCGTGCTGCTGATCGTCCCGGTGATGATCATGCTGGCCCGCGCCCGCCCCACGCGGCGGATGCTCGCGCACCTGATCATGGACGGCCTGCTGGTGCTGCTGCCGTCGATGGCCATTCTGCTGATGCTGTCCGAGCACGCCGCGCCGCAACCGCAGTTCGCCCGCGTGCTGTCGCTCGCGCCGGTCATGTTCTTCGCCTTCCGCCATGGCTGGCGCGGCGCCAGCCTCGCCATGATCACCACCAGCATGGGCATGAGCGTGGTGGATCATTTGATCGGCCAGCCGATGCCCAGCGCCTCGGGGTACCTGTTTCTCGCCGTGGCGGGCACGGGTGCGCTCATGCTCGGCTCGGCCACCGACGCCCTGCGCCGCAGCAGTGAACGGGTTGCCGAACAGAACGTCTACCTCGCCGCGGTGAACCGGCGGCTGGATCATCTGGCCCGCCAGCTGCGCGATGCGGCACGCGGCAACCTGCAGGCGGAGGAGAGCCAGCGCCGCTACATGGCCGCCGAACTGCATGATGAGCTGGGGCAGAACATCACCGCCATCCAGACCCATATCAAGCTGGCCCAGGCGCGTCTGAAAGCAGTCGGCATGGAAGACGTCAGCCACTCGGTCAATACCATCCTCGGCCACATGCGTCGCGCCCTGCACCGCCTGCTGGACGATCTTCGCCCGGCCGTGCTGGATGAGTTCGGCCTGCTGCGCGCGTTGGAGGAGGGCCCGATCCGCGACCTGCTGGACGCGGCGGGCATCAAATACACGACGGACATGTACGGCGATCCGCGCCTGCTCGATGACGACACGCGCACGGCGATCTACCGCCTGGTGCAGGAAAGCGCCACGAATGCGGTCAAGCACGCCCAGGCGGCGCATTTCCGCCTGCGACTGCGCATCGGCGAGCGCCACGGCACGGCGCTGGCCCTGCTGGATATCCGAGACGACGGCGTGGGCCTGCCGGGTACGGTGCCCCGCGGCGGACGGGGCCTGCAGGGCATGCGCGACCGGGTGACCTCACTGGGAGGGCTGTTCCGCATTCGCCAGGGCCGGCCGGGCGTGCATCTGCGCATCTTGCTGCGGAGCAACAGCAACCCGACAGCCAAACCCGCCGCCGCCTTGCGAACGGCATAGGAACGGCATAGGAATATTTCCGATACACGGCTTGTGAAGGCTTCGTTAGGATCTGGTTCATCGATGTGGGGGAGCCGCCATTGCAAGATGGCGTGCCGAAGTCACCGTGGGGACGGTGACTTCGAAGGGCAGCATGGACTGTTGCCCCGCCGGTACCAGCGGTATCTCGACCTCGGCGAGCAATTCGCCACCCGGTCGGGGAACCAACAGGTAACGGATAAACCGTGGGCGGACAGGAGTCCTCCCGCGGTTTTTTTTGCCTGCGTATTTGGCCGCTGCCGGCGCGAGGGCCGCCGCGCGGCACGGCGCGAGGTAGTCCGATCGCCTACTTCCGGCTTCCCTTCGGCCGCACGTAGAGCACCAGACTGTGGTCTTCCAGCTCGTAGCCGTGCCTGGCCGCAATCTCCTTCTGCAGCCGCTCGATCTCCTCGCTGACGAACTCGATCACCTTTCCGCTGTCCACATCGATCATGTGGTCGTGGTGCTTGCCGCGATCGAGCTCGTAAACCGCCTGTCCGCCCTCGAAGTTGTGCTTCATCAGGATGCCGGCTGCCTCGAACTGGGTCAGCACGCGGTACACCGTGGCAAGCCCGATGTCTTCATGCGAGGCCAGCAGCTTGCGATAAATGCCCTCGGCGGAGAGGTGATGGCCCCCCTCTTCCTCGAAGATCTGCAGGATGCGCATGCGCGGGTGGGTGACCTTGAGCCCGGCCTTGCGCAGCTCCTTGGTTTCCTGGTCCATTGCAAGCTCCCCGAGCGGTAGCACAAGACCGTTAGTGTATCATCCGTGGCCTTTACGCTCGGGACGCAATACGCATGCAAAAGCTGATTCGCACGCTCGGTTTCGCCACGCTGGCGCTGTCCCTGGCCAGTTGCCGACTGGTGTATACCCCCGACGTGCAGCAGGGCAACATCCTGACCAAGGAAGCCGTGGCGCAGCTCAAGCCGGGCATGACCAAGCGTCAGGTCCTCGTGCTCATGGGTTCGCCGTCGGTGGCCAGCCCGTTCGAGCAGGACCGCTGGGACTACGTTTCCACCCAGCAGCATCGCGGCGGCGAAATCAAGATCCGCACCTTCACGCTCACCTTCAACAACGACACGCTGGTACGCACCGAAGGCGATTTCTTCGCCCAGGACGCCCAGAAGTTGCTGGACGACACCAAGAAGTACAAGGTCAACTATCCCGTCGACGAGACCCGCGGCGACAAGAGCGGCGTGCCGGAAGACGACAGCACCAGCGACAAGCCTGCCGGCCAGTAATCAAGCGCGAGGCGCGCCGCCGATCAGCGCGCGTCTCTCGCCCGGCGCCGGCGTGCTTCCTTCGGATCGACCTGCAGCGGGCGGTATATTTCCAGCCGATCACCGTCGCGCAGCACGTGGGAAGACTCGATTCGCCGGGAAAAAATGCCCAGCGATTGACCTTCCAGCACTTCGCGAGGCCAGGCTGCCGTGTCCACGGCGGCAGCCAACGCATCCTCCGCTGTCGAGCCAGCCGGAAGGCGCAAGTGCAAGCCCAGCAGACCCGAGGTGCGGGGCCAGACAAGCTCGACGTCGACGGAGCCGTGCAGCTCACCCATAGGCGCGACTGGCCTCACGGCTGAAGTCTTCCACCATGCGGGTGGCGAGGCCCTGGAATCCGAGCTTCACGGCGTTCGCGCCGAGCCAGCCGGCGTAGTCGATGTCCAGCGCGAATTCGATCTTGCACCCGCTCTCGCCGAGCGCCGTGAACGACCACACCCCTTCGAGGCTGCGAAACGGACCGTCCACCAGGCTCATCTGCAATCGATGCGGCGGGTCGAGCGTGTTGCGGGTGGTGAAGCTCTGATTGAAGCCAGCCATCTTGAGATCCAGCCGCGCCACCAGCATGTTGTCGCCACGCTCGGAAACATGTGAGCCGGCACACCAGGCAAAGCGCTTTGGGTATGCTTCGACATCGTTGACCAGATCGAACATCTGCGCGGGCGTATAGGGCACAAGCGCGCTGCGGCGAATCTCGATCACGGTAGCCTCTTCAAGAAAACATTCCAGGTACGGCCCGATATGCGGCCAAGCCGGCACAGGGCAAGCGCCCGGAAGTCTAGCGGACATGGCCAAGAGCAAGGACAAGGACACCAAGGGCGGCGGCACCATCGCGCTCAACAAACGCGCGCGCTTCGAGTACCACATCGACCAGCGCTACGAAGCGGGCATTGCCTTGCAGGGCTGGGAGTTGAAGGCGTTGCGCGCGGGGCGGATCAACTTCGGCGAGAGCTTCGCGATGATCCGCAACGGCGAGATCTTTCTGCACGGCGCATCCATCCCGCCGCTGATCAGCGCATCGACCCACGTGATTGCCGAAGACCGCCGCACCCGCAAGCTGCTGCTGCACAAGAACGAGATCGACCAGCTGATCGGCGCGGTCGAGCGCAAGGGCTACACCATCGTGCCCACCGCGATGTACTGGAAAGGCAACAAGGTGAAAGTCGAGGTAGGCGTGGCGCGCGGCAAGCAGGAGCACGACAAGCGCGACACCGAAAAGGAACGCGACTGGCAGCGTGAAAAGCAGCGCACGATGAACGCACACAACCGCCAGGGGTGAGCGCCGAAGGCTGAACCGCGCACGCGCGCCCCGCGCGGCCGGCGCAGGCATTCATTGATGTGCGTGGAGCCGACCCCATATACTCGATCGGCTGTCACAAGTTTCCCCGGGGGTGTCCTGGCTTCGACGGGGGTAGTGAGATGGCTTGATGCATGCCGAGGGGGCAGCTTTCCTCGTTAATCCAGCAGCAAACTTATAGTTGCCAACGACGACAACTACGCTCTCGCCGCTTAAGGCGTAAGCCCCGAACCCACTTGTGCTCGTGCTCGTCGGTGTAGGGTCATTATCACGGGATCGCCAAAGACTGCCGCCTGTCGGTCCTAGGTCAAATCAAGCAGGCTGGTTTCGCGGTGCGCTTTGCTCATCGTGCTTGTCGCGGAACGAGATTGAACGTTGAGCTACGCATGTAGATTCAGGCGTTGAACACCTTCGGACGCGGGTTCGACTCCCGCCACCTCCACCAATCATGAAACCCCAACCGTTCTCGGTTGGGGTTTTTTCTTGCCTGATCGCGCCGGTTCCCGCGTGTTCTTGGGGGTTCCTGCGGAAGCCTGCGGACTGCACCGGTCAGCCTTTCAGCCCGTTCCGGGCCATATTCCACTCTCTCCTGGCCATTCCTCGCTCCGACCTCGCTCCCTGGAACCGGCCCGAAGTCCGCAAAGGCCGCAACGCAGGCCCATACAGATCGAAGGGTTACGCGCGGACGAATCGAGCGGTTGGATTGCAGCATCGGGGAGCAAAGGAAACCGCATTGGTTGTGTTTTGTCGGTACATATTGACAACTACCGACATAATACAACATCATGGCGGCATGGAAACTTCGCACCAGACCATTCTCGATCTCGCCGCCCAACGCGGCCTCATACGCCCGCGAGATCTCGACGCGCTGAGTCTGCCCAGTGTCGCCCTCACGCGGCTGGTTCGGCAGGGCCTGCTAGTCCGCGTGGGTCGCGGTCTGTACGCCCGTCCCGATCGCAGCGTATCCGAGCATGGCACGCTGGCCGAGGTGGCCCGCAAACAACCGCAAGCCATCGTCTGCCTGCTGTCAGCACTGCGGGTGCACGACCTCACCACGCAGTCGCCATT
>DASUJJ010000260.1:0-3731 GCA_036279335.1 Dyella sp. | reverse complement strand
TGCAGCCACCGGTCGCGAATGACCTGGTTGCTCCAGTTGACGCTCACCAGGCCGCGGTCATCCTGCAGGGCAAAGGTTGCACTGCCCCTGCCACGGTAAGGCGTGCCATCGAGGCGGATCTCGTTGCCTACCGGCACGTTCGAGATGGGCACCTCACCCTGGGCGAGCATCGTGCGCTCATCGGCAGTCATTGGCAGCTGGTTGTCTATCGTGAGACCGGCAAAGGTGACCCGCTGGCCGATCAACAGGTAGATCGCGGTGGCCTCCGTCGACTGGGCATCGCGCAATCCCTCTACCAACGCGTCCTCGCGCTGCTGGTCCGCACGCATGCGCATGACGGTGGTCGCCATGGCCGCCGCCAGCAGCGACACCACCACCAGCATGCCGATCACCATCAGCAACACGAAACCCGCGTCCGGGCGCCCACGTGCGGATACCACGTCAGTCACTGCTCCGCCTCCAGGCCGTAAAGCGGCGGCGAAAGTGGGCGATCGGCCGCAATCGACTGCATGACGACGGCATCATCATCGGGCTTGCGGATGACCAGCTCGATGCCGATGGGCATTGCCTCCTGCACGCCGAGGTCCACCGGCCACGCGGCATGGCGCTCGCCCCGGGCATCCTGGTAGGCAAACGACGCCTGCGCGCGCCCCAGGTCGAAAGCAAGAGGCTCAGCGCCTGGCTGCCGGTACTCCAGCCAGGCATGACCGTCGTCGTCGCGAAGCGACCACTGCACGGCGACAGGCCGCCCCTGCCCACCAAGCAATGGCACCAACGTCAGCGCGCGGAACGAGACGGCATCACCGCGCAAACCCGACGCCGGATCATCAGGCGCGATCACCACGCCGCGCGGCGACGAGACCGCCACCAGGGATTCCACGCTGTCGCGCCACCATCCGAGGAACACCAGCCGGTTGTTGCGCACTCCCTCGAGCGCCGCCACGCGCTGCCGAGCCCGGTTGAATCCATCGAGCACCTGGAACATCAGCGCCACCGCGAGGGACGCCACCACCAGCATCACCAACGTCTCGAGCAAGGTGAACCCACGATCCGACGAGCGCATCAGAAATCGCCCGACGGGAAGCGCACTTGCTTGTAACCCACCTGCCGGACCTCCAGCCGCTGGATCGGTCCGGACGCCGGCACGATCTCCACCCGCACGCGGTAGAGCCCGATATCGAAATAGCCGGGCAACCCCACCGCCGTGACGCCTGGCTTGATCGGCTCGACGGGCGAGGCATTCCAGCGGATCGTGCCGTTGCCCCACGGCCGCTCACCGGTCGGCTGAAGCATCGGATTGATCGTTCGCACCAGCGCCAGCGCCGAGCGTGCCGCGTCATTGGCCACGGCGTGGGCCTCGGCGCGACGAATGGCAAACAGGTTGGCGTTCTGCCACCCGTACAGGGCCATGGCCACCAGGCTGAGGATGACCAGCGCCACGATGGCCTCGAGCAGCGAAAAGCCAGCCTGCCGGCGGATCACGGCGCGCCCTCGGTCACGGTCACCTGGCAGAACGGCGCCGTCACACGGCGTGGATAGGCCCGCCCCTCATGCTCGCTGACGATCCGCGCACCCTCGCAGAAACCGTTGCTGCGCACCCGCAGCGGCTGATCAAAGGTTATCTTCCAGTCGTCCGGAAGCCTGAAGCCCGGCGCCTCGTCGGGCGACCCGGCCGCCGGTTGCGCCACGCTGGCAGCAGGCGGGGGAAGCACAATGTCGGCGCCCCGCTGCCGGGCAACGACCGGCAGATGGGCGAACTGCCCGACGATGTCGTCCAGCTGCGCCCTGACGCGCCAGCTTTCGATCATCGAGAAGATGCGGATCGACGCCACGCCGATGACCAGGCCCATGATGGCAAGCACCACCACCATCTCAAGCAGGGTAAAGCCCGCCCGGCGGCGCCGGCAGGCCATCGCGGCGCCCCGGGCGACACGTGCGTTCAAGGCAGCGCCTGGCGTGCCGGATCAGCGCTGGGGAAGGTAGCCCACATCCGCATCGAAGCCCTGCCCGCCGGGCTTGCCGTCCGCGCCGTAGGAATACAGCGTGAAGGGCTGCACGCCGCTGGGCTCGGGAGAGTACTGGTAAGGCCGCCCCCACGGATCCTGCGGCACCTCATTGTCGATGTACGGGCCATGCCAGCGGTCGGCGATGTCCGGATCGGCAGGACGGTTCACCAGCAGCGACAGTCCCTCCTGCGCATTGGGAAACCGGCTGATATCCAGCCGCATGGTTTCCAGCGCACCGCGCAGCATCTTCACCTGGGTCTGCGCCGTCTGCACCTTGGCCTTATCGGCCTGGGAGAACAGCCGCGGGCCAACCAGGCCCATGATCAGGCCGATGATCACCAGCACCACGATCATTTCCAGCAAGGTAAAGCCGCTTTGCCGCCTGTTGAACTTCATAAGGTCCTCTCACACTGCAAGATCGTTCGCGCTGGTGATCGCCAGCATCACGCCCATGATAATCACACCAATCGCCGCACCAATGACCAGGATGGCGATGGGCTCGATCATCACCAACAGGCGCTTGAGCCGCTGCCGCCCCGCCTCCTCGTACAGGCGGGCCAGCGACCGGAGCATGGCCGGCAATTCACCGGCGCGCTCGCCCACCCGCACCAGGTTGTATCCCGTGCCGGTCAGCGCCTCGTGATCCTCCAGCGCATTGGCAAGCGTGGCACCACCACGCACGGCGCGGGCGGCCTCCTTCATGCGGATGCGCTGCTGCTTCATGCGCATGCCGTCCGACGCCAGCTCCAGGGCGTCGAGCAGAGCGACCCGGCTGCCCAGCAACGTCCCGAGCATCTTCGACCATCGGGCCGTCTCCGACTCAAGCAGCCAACTGCCCACCAGCGGCCACGTACTGACCTGCTGGTAAAGCCGGTCGCGCACCGCGTCGCGGCGCAAGGCCAAAACCGCACCGACCACCCCCGCGACAAGCGCCGGACCCAGCCAGATCCAGTTCGCGTTCACCCACGTTCCGCTGGCCAGCACCGCCCAGGCGAGCCAGGGCAGCTTGTCGGCCTTTTCCAGCAGCGAGGCGAACTTCGGCACCACGAAGGTAAACATCAGCAGCACCGCGGCCACCCCGGCGCAAACCAGAATCGTGGGGTAGACCAGTGCATTGCGCAGCTCGGCACGCATGCGCTCCTCGTACTCCAGCTGCTCCACTGCGCCGGCGATCGCCTGGCCGAGCTGGCCGGTCAACTCGCCCGCCCGCATCAACTGGTGGAAGTACGCCGGCAACGGCAGGCGGCTGGCCGCCAGCGACTCCGAAAACGCCTGGCCCCGACGCAGTCCGTCAGCCATGCGCCCGAATGCCTCCACCACGGTCGGATGATGGGCAGACTGGGCCTGCACCGCCACCGCCTCGGCAAGAGCCACGCCTGAATCGAGCATCGTGGCCAGCTCATGGAACGGCAGCACCAGATGCATCACCTTCAGGCGTCCGGCCCGCGCCTGGCGACGGCGGGCTTCCGGCTGCACCACCAGCACCTTCAGGCCGCGGCGCTCGAGCAGCCGCAGCGCACCGCGCTCGTCGTCCGCCCGCAGCGAGCCGGTAAGCACCAGACCGTCGGCGTTCAATGCCTCGTAGTCGAACCTGGCCATGGCCGCCCTACAAACTGGTCACGCGCAGCACTTCCTCGACCGACGTCAGGCCCTGCCAGGCCTTGAGCATGCCGTCCTCGCGCAGCGAGCGGTAACCCTCACGACGCGCCTGGGCCACCATGTCGG
>DASUJJ010000259.1:0-8336 GCA_036279335.1 Dyella sp. | reverse complement strand
CGCCGCTGCGTCCGGGCATGTGCGCCGGCTTCAAGGCCGGCACCGGCGACGGCCACGCGCTGGTCAACCGCAGCGCGTCCGACGTGGGGTATCTGGAAATCGGCGCGCGCTGCGCCGGCGAGACGGTCGATTACCCCGACGTCGATCTCAAGGGCGCCACCGTCGACGGGCGCTGGACCTACCTGCACAAGGACGGCACGCCGTGCTGACGGCCTGCCCGCCACCGAGGAACCTACGATGCGCTTCATGCAGACTCTCACCGACGCCTGGCAGCGCCACGACTCGCTGGTCTGCGTGGGTCTCGATCCCGAGCTGGGCAAATTGCCGGCGCATCTGAAGGGGCGGCCTGACGCCGTGTTCGCGTTCTGCGCAGCGATCGTCGACGCCACGGCCGACCTCGCCTGCGCGTTCAAGCCGCAGATCGCCCACTTCGCCGCGCTGCGCGCCGAAGACACCCTCGAGCGGCTGATCGCCCATATCCACGCCAAACATCCCGGCGTGCCGGTGATCCTCGACGCCAAGCGCGGCGACATCGGCTCCACCGCGCAGCATTACGTGACCGAGGCGTTCGAGCGCTTCGGCGCCGATGCGGTGACGCTCAATCCGTACATGGGCCGCGACTCGATCGCGCCGTTCCTGGAGCGCGCCGACAAGGGCGTGATCCTGCTCTGCCGCACCTCCAACCCGGGTGGCGCGGATTTCCAGGCGCTGGACTGCGGTGGCCAGTCGCTCTACCTGCGCGTGGCCGAGACCGTCGCCCGCGACTGGAACGGCCACGGCAACTGCGCCCTGGTCTGCGGCGCCACCTGGCCGGAGGAACTGGGCCAGGTCCGCGCCCGCGTTGGCGACATGCCGCTGCTGGTGCCGGGCATCGGCGCCCAGGGTGGCGACGTGGCCGCGGTGCTGACGCACGGCCTCACCGCCGACCGCACCGGCCTGATGATCAACTCCTCGCGCGGCATCCTCTACGCGGGCAGCGGCGAGGATTTCGCCGAGGCCGCCCGCGCCGCGGCGCTGGACCTTCGCGACACGATCAACCGGCTGCGCCGCTGATCCGGTCACGTCCCGCGGCGGCTCAGGCAAATCCCACAGCGATGGACGAACGCGGCTGATACGCCGCGCGGGAGCGTCTCCCTACCCTGCGCGGTCGCGCCATCCGCGCGATGACCGGGAGACCGAGATGGGCAAGGGAATGCGGAACCTGCGGGGCAGCGTGCTCGGAACCTTGCTGGCGGCGGCGGCTGGCGGCGCGCTGGCCAACACGCCAGACATGCCGGGCATGCGGGTGATCGCCCCGATCTTCGGCCAGCTGGTGGTCTGGCAATTGCCCGCCGGCTTCCACGGCGCCTACGAAAGCGCGCACGGCAACAGCTATGTCAACGAATCCGTGCCCCGCGGCCAGACCGTGCAGGACTGGCGCCAGATCATCACCGTCACCGGTCAGAAGGGTGCCGCCGTGGGTACCCGCGCCACCCCGGCCGACCTCGCGGCCAGCATCGCCAAGCGGTTCCGCGACGACTGCCCGGACAGCTACGCAGGGCGCGAGATGGACGCGCCGGTGGTCCGTGGTCACGTCGCCTATGCGGCGCTGGTCAGCTGCGGCCACCTGCCGCCTGAAGGCCAGCTGCCCGCGCACAGCGAAACCGTGGTGCTGGTGGCGATCCGGGGCGCGCAGGATTTCTACACCGTGCAGTGGGCCGAACGGGGGGCACCGCAGGACGGGCCGATCCGGCAGGACATGGCCACCTGGTACGCCCGCCTCAAAGCCCTGCAGCCCATCGCCGTGTGCGACCGCGTGCCCGGCGAACAGGCACCCTTCCCCTCCTGCCTGGCGCAGGTGAGCCAGCCGGCGGACATCGCCGGCACCGCCGCGGAATCACCTGCCACTGCGCCGGCGCCCAAGACGGACGGCACCGTGCTGACCGAGGAGCGCTCCGCGGCCACCGCGTTCGTGGGCGGCCTTCATTATTTCATCGGCCGGATGGCCACCGCCTGCCGCCCGGTGCTGGGCGAGCCCGAAGGCCGCCCCGAGGCACTGGTCGCCACGTGGATGCGCCACCGGCAGAACGCCCGCTTCTATCGGGTCACCACCCGGTACATGGGGCATTACCTCGACGTGGTGGCACAGCACCAGGGTGAATCGGCGGTGGAACCGACGCTGGATGCGCTGCTCGGCGGCATCCGCCGCAGCAGCGACGCCGAGGTGCAGCACGAGCTGGAAGGCAACGAGGCGACCCGTATCGATAGCTGTCGGCGGTTCGAGCAGAACGTCGCCTCCGGGCAGTTCGACATCACCGAGGCCACTCCGCACTACGCTACGTTGCAGGCACTGGCGGGGGTGCTCGGGATCACCGACTGAAGCAGGCCAGGGATGGCCCGGGCGCGCGATCAGCGCATGTGGATCCAGTAGATGCGGATGCCGTTGGCGCGGTCCTGCGCGCGATTGCCGTCGCGCCCTTCCGCCACCGTGCCCCAGGAAGAACGCAGCGCTGCGGCCTGGGTGCGGTCCACCCGCACCTGCTCGCCGGGCGGGATGATGAACGTCGCCTCCACGACCATCACGCCGTCGCGCTCGAACACCAGCGTGGCCGGTTTGCCCGACCCCGCGCCCCAGCCCACGTGGAGCTCGCACGGCACCGGCGAGAACACGCCGCGATTGTCCAGGCTCCAGCCCTCGGTCTTGCTGAGCAGCGACTGCAGCGTGGGATCGCTCCAGTCAACATTGTTGCCGGTGGCGCGGGGCGGGGAACTGTCAAAGCGACTCATGCGGCGAACGATCCCGCAACCGGCGTCAACCCGGTGTCATCGGGGCTTTGCCGATGGTCGGCGCGTGGCGAAGGTCCGGTCGGCGTGCCGCATCGACCGGGCCGGCCCGTGGCGGCCGGGCAATGAGCGGGGCGGGCGTCCATGCCGGGTCATCGGCAGCGGCGGGGCACTCTTGAGCCATCGCTGGCGACGCCGATGTGTCGAACCGTCACGACGGCCACGGCGCCATGGCGCGCCAGCGCGCGCGTTCAACGGTCGACGGACGCCGCAACCCCGGTCCGTGGCGCGCCCCGCAGCCATCGCTCGCAGGGCTGGGAGAAGCCGCGGGCGACCAGCCAACCCAGCACCCACGCCAGGGCCAGCACCGGCGGGTACCACGCCAGGGCCGCGTGCGGATCGCCGCCGGCCGCGCGCCAGAGCCGCACCGCGCCGAACACCACGAACATGTGGGTGAGGTAGATCTCGTAGCTCAGTCGCCCCCAGCGCTGCAGCCAATCGAGGCCGCGCAGGTGTCGTGACCCGGCGGACGGTGCCGTCATGCCGACCAGCTGGCACAGCGTGGCCAGGGCCAGCATCGCCATCACGCCGTCATGCAGCGCGCGCCACAGCCACGGCGCGGTGAGCGTCATCACCGCGAGCATCGCCGCGCCACCGAACCGGCGCAGCACCCGCGCGTCGCGCGACGACGGCGGCCATGTGCGCAGCCACAGCGCGCCGAGCACGCCGGTGGCGATGGCGGCCATGCCCGGCAGGTAGGCCTTTTCCTTCCACACCGCGTTGCCGGTGATCGACGCCAGCGACCAAGGCAGTGACAGCGCGAGCAGCACCAGCAGCGACACCAGCAGCGCGCGCCGGCGCACGAGCAGGCACAGCAGCGGAAAGCCGAGGTAGAACAGCTCCTCGATCGACAGCGACCACAGCACGTCCCAACCGCCCGGGAGATAGCCGGTGCGCCCCTCGTAGACATTCAGGTACAGGCCGAGCGCCGCCGCGACGGCACCGCCCAGCGACTGACCCGGACGCGCGATCACGTAGTCCGGCACGTTCAGCGCGTGGAGCAACGCCAGCACGGCGACCAGCGCCAGCAGGCAGGGCAGGATGCGCGAGGCGCGACGCCGGTAGAACGTGGCCAGATCGATGCGCGGCAGCTCGCCCCAGCGATCCAGTGCGTTGCCGGCGATCAGGAAGCCGCTGATCACGAAGAACACGAACACGGCCTCGTAGCCGTTGTCGTTCAGCGCATCGAGCAACCGCCGCGGCAGCCAGTCCCCCAGCACGGTGTCGCGCAGCGGCATGCGCAGCCCCAAGTGATGCAGGACCACCAGCACGATGGCCAGGCCGCGCAGGCGGTCGATGCCCGGGTGACGGCAGGAACCGGCACGTGGCGGCGCGGCGGGGATCAGCGGAGAGCTCCCGAGCGGGTGACTGGCGTGGCCGCGCTGGCAGGCCGGATGCGCCGGATCAGCGAAGCATGCCAGCCTGCGTGTGATGCACCCACGCCGCCAGTCGCGTGGCGCCATCGGCCGAGTCCAGCCCTGCGGCGGTGAACGAGCCCGCCAGCGTGCCATCCGGGCGCACCAGCAGCAACGTGGGATACGTGCGAACCCCGAGCGCATCGATGAACGCCCGGGCATCCGGCACGATCGGCCACTCCAGGTGGCGCGTGGCGCGGAACGTGCGCGCACTGGCCGCGCCATCGAAGGTCACCGCCAGCACGCGCGTCTCCGGATGGGCGCGGGCGTAGGCGTTGAGCGCGGGAATCTCCGCGATGCACGGCACGCAGGCATCGAAGTAGAAGCCCAGCAGGGTGTAGCGCCCGTCTTTCGCCACCGGGCGCCAAGTTTTCCCGTCCAGCGTCGACAGGGGCGTGGCTGGCAGCCGCTGGCCGGGCGCGACGTTCAATGCGGTCGACGTCGCCGCGGGCTTCCGCACGGCCGCCGGATCGTTGATGCGGAACACCGCCAGCTTCGCCGCCGGGTCGATGTCCTTGGAGAACGATCCACCGCGGGCCGCAGCCACGAACTGATCGAAGCTGAGCGGCTTGCCGGAGGCATCCTCGAACCGGACGGAGGCATCCGCCGGCACCAGCATGCCGGCCCGGAATGTCTCCACCGTGAGCTGCCTCGCGACGACGGGCAGCGCCATCGCAAGGAGCATGAGGGCAACCATCGATCGCCGCAGGCGCCTGCTCATCGTCGCTTCCTCCGTGAAGTGGGTCGGGCGAGTCTCCCGGCGCCGCGGACACCCGGTCAAGCGCAGGCGTCAGTCGTAGCGCCGGGCGTGGCCCTCGTCCTTGAGGCTGAAGGGGTTGAAGTGCGTGTCGTCATCGAAGATGTCCACGCCTTCGCGGCGCTTGAGGAATCCCACCACGGCGTAGGTCAGCGGGGTGAACACCACCTCCACCGTCACCTTCATCAGCCAGTTGAAGGCGATCACCTTGACGATGGTCTGGCCTTCCCAGATGCCGATGAAGGCGATCGGGTAGAAGGTGAGGCTGTCCACGCCCTGCCCCACCAGCGTGGAGCCGATGGTGCGCGTCCACAGCAGGCGGCCGCGGGTGAGCAGCTTCATCTTGGCCATGACGAAGGAGTTGGCGAAGTCACCGATCCAGTAGGCCACCAGCGAGGCCAGCGCGATGCGCCAGGTGCCGCCGAACACCACTTCCAGCGCCGGCTGCAGCTGTGCATTGAACGGCTCGGACGGGCTGGCCGGCATGCGCAGGATCACCTGGGTCATGAAGGTGGCGAACAGCATCGCGCCGAAGCCGGCCCAGATCGCCCGGCGCGCCCGCGCGTAGCCGTACACCTCGGTCAGCACGTCGCCGAAGATGTAGCTGATCGGGAAGAACAGATTGCCCGCGCCGAAGGTGAGTGCGCCAAGCACCGGCAAGGTCACCGTGCAGACCTTGGCCGGGCCGATCAGGTTGGAACACAGCAGCACGGCGACCATGCCGCCGACCAGCAGGTCGTAGTAGCGGAAGCCGCGCAGCGGCGCGGCGGACGGTGCGGACGCGGACATCGGATCCTCTTCGAACCTGGCGACGGCGCAGCATAGCCGGGCGTCGCGCCGGCGGGGATGGCGGCAGCAAATCAGGCCAGCACTTGCACGCCCTTCCAGAACGCCACGCGGCCTTCGATTTGTTTCGCCGCATCCCTGGGCGTGGGGTAATACCAGGCTGCCCCCGCGTTGACCGCCTCGCCCACTACCACGTCGTAGTAGCTCGCCGTGCCCTTCCACGGGCACGAGGTGTGCCGATCGCTGTCGCGGAAATACTCGCGCCGCAGCGCCTCGGCAGGAAAGTAGTGATTGCCCTCCACCACCACGGTGTCGGCACTCTCGGCGAGCACGGTGTCATTCCAGATGGCGCGCATATCAGTCGTCTCCGAGGTCCTGTCCAGGGAACAGCACGTCGGTGAAGCCGAAGCGGCTGAAGTCGGTGATGCGTGAGGGGTACAGCCGGCCGATCAGGTGATCGCACTCGTGCTGGACCACGCGGGCGTGGAAACCGTCGGCGCGGCGGTCGATCGGTGCGCCCTTGGGATCGATGCCCTGATAGCGGATCAGGCTGTGGCGGCTCACCATGCCGCGCAGGCCCGGCACCGACAGGCAGCCTTCCCAGCCCTCTTCCGTGTCCTGCGAGAGCGGGGTGATCACCGGGTTGAGCAGGATGGTGCGCGGCACCTCCGGGGCCTCCGGATAGCGCTCGGAGTGCTCGAAACCGAAGATCACCAGCTGCAGATCCACGCCGATCTGCGGCGCGGCCAGGCCGACGCCGCCGGCGTGGTGCATGGTGTCGAACATGTCGGCGATCAGCGCGTCCAGCTCGGCGCTGCCGATCATGGCGTCGGGCACGGGTGGCGCCACGCGCAGCAGGCGCGGGTCGCCCATCTTCAGGATCTCGTGGATCATGCGTCGTCCTCGCGTTGGCTATCCATGGGATTGCGGGCCATACCTCTCCATTGCAAGAGCGCGGCGCGTTTTTCGATCAACGGCCGCCGAACACCTTCTTCAGCAGATCAGTGGTTCGCGCGGCGGGGTTCTGGCGGATTGACTGCTCCTGCTCGCCGATGGTGGTGAACAGGCCGTCCATGGTCTTCTGGGTCACGTAGTCGTCCAGATCCAGCGGGCTGTGACCGCTCTTCGATCCACCGCCCAATGCGCCGAGAGAGCCCAGCGCGCCGCCCAGCGCACCCCCGCCGCTGCCGGCGGTAAAGGCCTTGTACTTCTGCGTGACGCCCACGCTGTCGGTGGCCTGGGCCACGATCGGCCGAATGCGCGCGGCCAGCGCATCGCCGGCCACGCGGCGGAAGAAATCGGTGGCGGCGTGGTCACCGCCGGAGAGAATGCCGCGGGCGTCGTCGAGGGTCATCTTGCGGATGGCGTCGCCGAAGATGTCGGCCACCTGCGGCACCGCCTTCTCCGCGGCACGGTTGAGGCTCAGCTCGAAGGCATCCACCTTGGCACCCTGCCCCAGCTGGCGCGCCAGTTGGCCGGCTTGCTCCAGCTTGCCCGGCAGCGGGATGCGCACCTTGGGGTTGTTCCAGAACCCGCCGTCGCGGCCCAAGGCGTTGATGGCGTTCGTGGTGCCCCGCGCCAGCGCTTCCTTCAGCCCGGCGGCAATGTCGCTGGCGGGCAGCTGGCTCGCTGCGTCGGTGCTGCCGGCCCGCGTCTGCGCGGCTTGCCTGGCCTTGTTGAGCAGATCCTTGAACTGGCCGTTGTCCCCGTGAGGGGTCGCCACCACTGCCGGCGCGGCACCCGCAAGCGCGAGGACAAACAAGCACGAACGAACCGGGCTGCGCATGACATGACTCCGCTGAGAGGGGTGCGGGCAGTGTAGTCCCGCCTCCTGCAGCCCGACGTGAGCACCGCGGCGAGCATTCGACCAAAGACTAATGAGCGAAGCCCCCTGCGACCATTGACCACCCGTGCCGAGGGGGTGACTCTTGGTCATCACCGACCAGAGGGGCCCACCCATGCAAGCCACTGCCACATCCCCCACCGGGCCCGCAGGAAAACTCCTGTGGGCCCTCGTCGCCGTGATCGGCGCCTGCTGCCTGGGTGTCGTCGCGCTGCGTCGCGGCGAACCGATCAATGCCATCTGGCTGGTCGCCGCGGCGATCTCGGTGTTCGTCATCGGCTATCGCTTCTACGGCACCTTCATCAACAACAAGGTGCTGCAGCTCGATCCGAGTCGCGCCACCCCGGCCGTGCTGCGCAACGACGGCCTGGACTACGTGCCGACCGACAAGTGGGTGGTGTTCGGTCACCACTTTGCCGCGATCGCCGGCGCCGGCCCGCTGGTGGGTCCGGTGCTTGCCGCGCAGATGGGCTATTTGCCCGGTACGATCTGGATCCTGTTCGGCGTGGTGTTTGCCGGCGCGGTGCAGGATTTCATGGTGCTGGGCCTGTCGCTGCGTCGCGACGGCCGCTCGCTGGGCAACATGCTGCGCGACGAGCTGGGGCCATTGCCCGGCATCGTGGCGATGATCGGCGTGCTGGTGCTGATGATGATCGTGCTGGCAGTGCTGGCGCTGGTCGTGGTCAAGGCGCTCACCCACAGCCCGTGGGGC
>DASUJJ010000258.1:0-2452 GCA_036279335.1 Dyella sp. | reverse complement strand
TGGCTGCCCGGTTCCGAAGGCGAGGGCGTGGCCGACGTGCTGCTCAGCAAACCCGACGGCAGCATCCAGTACGACTTCCACGGCAAGCTTTCCTACGCCTGGCCGCGCACCGCGGTACAGGTGGCGCAGACGGCGGGCGCGCAGGCGCAGTATCCGTTCGGCTTCGGCCTCACCTATGCCGATCACGACCGCGCGGGCCCGCTGCCGGAAGCGTCGGGCCTGAGCGGCAACCAGGATCCCACCGGCGTCTACCTGCAGCGCGGCAAGCCCATGCAGCAGCTGCACCTGACGCTGGCCGACAGCGGCGACGCCGCAGGCACCGAAGCGCTCAGCGCCCCGGCGCACAGTCCGAAGGGGCAGGTCACCATGACCGCGGTGGACTACCGCGCGCAGGAAGACGCCCGCCGCCTGAGCTTCACGGGCGCCGGTGGCGAGATGGCGCTGCGCAGCGACAAGCCGATCGAGCTCAACCGCGAGACCAACGGCGACGTGATGCTGGTGATGACGCTGCGCACCGAGCAGATCCCGAGCAGTGGCGACGTGACGCTGGGCGTCGATTGCGTCAACGGCTGCCGCGCCCGCGTGCCGCTGCGCGCGGCGCTGGCCAAACTGCCGGCGAACCGCTGGACCACGCTGGCCCTGCCGCTGAAGTGCTTCCGCGCCGCCGGCGCCGAGATGGCCGCGCTGAAGGCGCCGTTCGTACTGGACAGCGACGTGCCGATGCAGCTCTCGCTGTCGCAGGTGGAGCTCAACAGCCACGCCGATACCGTGCTGGCTTGCCCGGCCCCGTGAGGCCCATCGCCCACGCCACGGCGTGACCGCTTGCGGGAGCGTCCCCTGCGGATCGCTCCCCTCCCCGAAACCGCCGGCGGCTTGCCGGCGGTTTTTTTTATGCGCGCAGTGCGCACGTTTGCCGTGATGGCTTCAGCCCGAAAGCGCCTCGGCGAGGCAAAAGTCTGCGCGGTGGTCGTTGGCTTGCGTGAAGCCTATGATCGGGGTTCGGGCGTGGGGGTCACGCCATCAAGGGAGCAAGGCGATGTCATTTCTCGACGGTCTGATCGGTGGAAGCGGGCAAGCGGGCGGGGGCTCGCTGGTGTCGATGGCGGGCGAGCTGATCCAGCGCGCCGGTGGCGTGCAGGGACTGGTGGCGATGCTGCAGCAGCACGGGTTGGGTGACGTGGTGCAGTCGTGGGTTGGCACCGGTGCCAACCAGGCGGTGGCGCCAGGCCAGCTGGGGCAGGCGCTCGGCAACGGTGGGCTCGGCGGCGTGCTGCAGGAGATGGCCGGCAAGCTGGGCGTGGACCAGGGCCAGCTGCTCGGGCAGCTGGCGCAGGTGTTGCCGCACGCGGTGGATCACCTCACCCCCGGTGGCCAGGTACCGTCCGGCAACGGTGGCGTGGATCTCGGTGCGCTGTCCGGGCTGGCCGGCAAGCTGTTCGGCTGAGCGCGCGCGAACGACCCGGCGCGCAAGGCGCCGGGTCGCCGGTGTCGAAGGGTCAGGACGACTTGTTCTTGAACACCGCGTGGTAGAGCACCAGCAGCACCACCGCGCCGACCACCGAGGCGATCAGGCCAGCGGACTCGCCCGGCCCGTAGACGTGCAGCAGGTTCTGTCCGGCCCACGTGGCCAGGACTGAGCCGGCGATGCCGATCAGCGCGGTGATGATGAAACCACCCGGGTCGCGGCCCGGGGTGAGGAGCTTGGCGATCAGGCCAACGAGCAGGCCCACCAGGAACACCCAAAGCCAGTGCATGTGCGCAATCTCCGTGTCGGAACGAGGGCCTCCGGCCAGGAGCGCAGGCGATCCGGCGCCTCGCGATGCCGCGCGCCGCGGCACCGGCGCATCTTGCGCCATCGGCAGCCGGTACGCCCACGCCGTGGCGGCCCGGGGGCGCGTGGTAAACTTCGCCGGTTTGCTGACCGGAAATCCCCTCGAGGACACCATGCCCCAGCTCGCCCAGCGCGTCGGCCGCGCCAAGCCCAGCGCGATCATGCTGATCGCCGAAAAAGCCAAGCAGCTCAAGGCCGCTGGCCGCGACGTGATCAGCTTTTCCATCGGCGTGCCGAACTTCCTGCCCGGCGAGCACGTGTACGCCGCGGCGCGCGAGTCGCTGAGCCACGACTCCGGCCAGTACGGCAGCAACCGCGGCGCCGAGCCGCTGCTGGACGCCTTCCTCAGGCACATCGAGGCGCTGGGTTTCTCCGGCTACGGCCGCATGAACCTCTCCATCGGCATCGGCGCCAAGCAGGTGCTGTACAACCTGGCCGAGGCGATGCTCGACGAGGGCGACGAGATCTGCTTCGCCGCGCCGTTCTGGACCACCTACCGCGACATCGCCGACATCGTCGGGGCGAAGGCCAACATCCTGCACTGCGGCCCGGAGCAGAACTACAAGCTGGTGCCCGCGCAGCTCGAAGAAGCCCTCAAGCGCAAGCCCCGGGTGTTCCTGT
>DASUJJ010000257.1:0-3381 GCA_036279335.1 Dyella sp. | reverse complement strand
ACCGTTCGGGCCGTAGCGGAAGGTGCGCCCGGCGACCAGCACGCGATCGAGCCACGACTTCAGCTGGGTGGTGATGGTGAAGTTGTACATCGGCGCGCCCAGCACCACGATGTCGGCATCCAGGAACTGCTGCAGCACGGCTTCGTCGCGCAGGGCGTTGTCGCTGGCCGGATCGGGGTTGGGCAGCCAATGCGGCAGCGGCTCGGCGGCCAGGTCGCGGTAGCTCACCGAACTGGCCACGCCGTCACGCTGCAGCTGCGCGACGATGGCCGCGGTGAGCTGGCGGGAGATGGAATAGGGGCCCAGCGCGCTGGTATCCAGATGCAGAACGTTCATGGCGAAATCCTCGTGCTTGTGCGGGTGCCGGCAGATCCGGTGCTGCAAAGAACAATAGATTGCGAACGATAAACCGATAAGATGGGCAAATCAGGACGTATCGTCCCTTGAAGGAAACGATGATGTATCCGCTCACCGGCACCTTGCAGGACCTCAACGATCTCTACTTCTTCGCCGCCGTGGTCGAGTACAGCGGGTTTTCCGCGGCCGGCCGCGCGCTGGGGATTCCCAAGTCGCGCCTGAGCAAGCGCATTGCGCAGCTGGAAGAACGCCTAGGCGTGCGCCTGCTGCAGCGGACCACGCGCCGCTTCGTGGTGACCGAAGTGGGCGAGCGCTTCTACGGGCACTGTCGTGCCGTGCTGGAAGAAGCGCGCGCCGCGCAGGATGCGGTGGATGAACTGCGCGCCGAGCCGCGCGGCATCGTGCGGCTGAGCTGTCCGGTGTCGCTGACCCAGACCATGCTGGCCCAGGTGCTGCCGGACTTCCTGCTGCAGTACCCGAAGGTGCAGGTGCGCGTGGTGTCCACCAATCGCCGCGTGGATGTGATCAGCGAGGGGGTCGACGTGGCCATTCGCGTGCGCAACAAGCTCGATACCGACGCCACCCTGGTACTGCGCAGTTTCGGCCAGTCGCGGGTGCTGCCAGTGGCCAGCCCGGGCCTGCTTGACGAGCGGGGACGGCCGGGCACGCCGGCGGACCTCTCCGCGCTGCCGGCGCTGTCGATGAACGAGCACGACGGCGCGCAGAGCTGGGAGCTGATCGATGCGTCCGGCGAGCGCGTGGTGGTGGAGATCCAGCCGCGGCTGATCTGCGGCGACTTCGCCATGCTGCTGTCCGCCGCCCAGCGAGGTGCCGGCGTGGCGATGTTGCCCGAGTTCGTCTGTGCGCCGGCGGTGGCGCGCGGCGAGCTGGAGGTGCTGCTGCCGCAGTGGAGCGCGCCGGAGGGCGTGATGCACTTCGTCTATCCCAGCC
This sequence comes from Dyella sp., assembly GCA_036279335.1. Taxonomy (GTDB): domain Bacteria; phylum Pseudomonadota; class Gammaproteobacteria; order Xanthomonadales; family Rhodanobacteraceae; genus Dyella_A. The sequence goes on along the minus strand of DASUJJ010000257.1, from coordinate 2,073 downwards.
GCCGCGGCCAGCTGCCGGGCGTGCGCGCACTGGTCGAATTCCTGGCCGAGCGGCTGCCTGCGGCATCGCGTCAGGAGAGTGACATCTGCCACCGCATCGCGACGCAGACGAGCGCTGCATGACGCATGCTAGCATCGCCGTTTAGCCATCCAGACGTATGAATCCATGCAGATAAGCAGCAAGCTTCCGGCCGTCGGCACCACCATCTTCAGCGTGATGAGCCAGCTGGCGGCGGAGCACAAGGCGGTGAACCTGGGGCAAGGGTTTCCCGACTTCGAACCGCCGCAGGCGCTGCGCGATGCAGTGACCCGCGCGATGGCGGATGGCTGCAACCAGTATGCGCCGGGCATCGGCCTGGCCAGCCTGCGCGAGCAGATTGCGCGCAAGACACAGCGTCTGTACGGCTACGCGGCCAACCCGGACACCGAGATCACCGTGACCTCCGGCGCCACCGAGGCGATCTTCGCGGCGATTGCCGCGCTGGTGCGCCAGGGCGAGGAAGTGATCGTGTTCGATCCCGCCTACGACTGCTACGAGCCGGCGATCGACCTGCAGGGCGCGCGGGCGGTGCACATTGCGCTGACCCAGCCGGATTTCTCGATCGACTGGCAGCGCGTGCGCGATGCCATCACGCCGCACACGCGGATGATCCTGATCAACAGCCCGCACAACCCGTCCGGTGCCGTGCTGTCGACAGACGACCTCGATGCGCTGGCCGAGATCGTGCGCGACACCGACATCGTGGTGCTGTCCGACGAGGTGTACGAGCACATCGTGTTCGACGGCGCCGCGCACCAGAGCGTGCTGTGCCACCCGGAGCTCGCTGCGCGCAGCGTGGTGGTGTCCAGCTTCGGCAAGACCTATCACTGCACCGGCTGGAAGGTCGGCTACGCGGTGGCGCCGGCGGCGTTGAGTGCCGAATTCCGCAAGGTGCACCAGTACCTCACCTTCTGCACCTTCCATCCGGCGCAGGTGGCGTTCGCCGAATTCATGGCAAGCACACCCGAGCACTACCTGGAGCTGCCGGCGTTCTACCAGGCCAAGCGCGACCGCTTCCGCGCGCTGCTGGCGCCCTCGCGCTTCAAGCTGCTCGACGTGCCGGGCGGCTACTTCCAACTGGTCGACTACTCGTCCATCCGCGACGATGACGACCTGGCGTTCTGCCAGTGGCTGGTGCGCGAGGGCGGCGTGGCCGCGATTCCGCTGACGCCGTTCTGCGCCACGCCGCCGGGCACTCGGCTCGCGCGGCTGTGCTTCGCCAAGAGCGACGCCACCATGGAAGCGGCCGCCGAGCGGCTGTGCCGCCTGTGACGACCATGCAGCCCCTCACCGTCACGCTCGTGCAGGGCGCCACGCGCTGGCACGACGCCGAAGCCAACCGCGAGTACTACGGCGCGCTGGTGCGCGCCAACGTGGGCGATACGGATCTGTTCGTGCTGCCCGAGACCTTTCTCTCGGGCTTCAGCAACGACACGCGCGTCAGCGCAGAGACGATGGACGGCGCCGGCGTGCTGTGGCTTCGCGCGCTGGCGGCCGAGGTTGGCGCCGTGATCACCGGCAGCCTGGCGATCCGCGAGGGCGACACGGTCTACAACCGCTTGCTGTGGGCCACGCCCGACGGCGACCTGCTGCAGTACGACAAGCGCCACCTGTTCCGCATGGCCGGCGAGCACACCCGCTACGGCGGCGGCAGCGAGCGGCTGATCGTCGAGCTGAAGGGTTGGCGCATCCTGCCGCAGGTCTGCTACGACCTGCGCTTCCCGGTGTGGCTGCGCAATCGCCGCAACGAAGATGCTGCCGGCGGCATGGATTACGACCTCGCGCTGTTCGTCGCCAACTGGCCGGCGCCGCGTCGCCAACCGTGGCGCACGCTGCTGCGCGCGCGCGCGATCGAGAACCTCAGCTACGTGATCGGCGTGAACCGCGTCGGCGTGGACGGCAACGAGCTGCCGTATGCCGGCGACAGCGCGGTGATCGATCCGGTCGGCGAGCCGCTGGTCGAACTCGGTGCGCAGGAGCAGGTGGTCACCATGCGCATCGATCCGACCCCGCTGCTGGCGCATCGTGAGCGCT
>DASUJJ010000256.1:0-9184 GCA_036279335.1 Dyella sp. | reverse complement strand
CGAGGAGGCCGCGGCGCTCAAGCGCGAGTTGGACGTGCTGGCCGAGGATTTCCGCTCCGGTGCATTCGTGCTCGACGACTGCTACGAAGATGGCCATTCCGCCATCGAGGCGCGTCTCACCGAGCGCCTGGGCGACGCCGGCCGTCGCGTGCATACCGGGCGCAGCCGCAACGACCAGATCCTCGTCGCCACACGGCTGTGGCTGAAGGACAAGCTCGTCGAGCTGGGAGGTCACTGCCGCGCCGTGGCCGAGGTCTGCCTGGAACGCGCCGCACAGCCGGCGCTGCCGCTGCCCGGCTACACGCACCTGCAGCGGGCGGTGGTGTCGTCCACTGCGATGTGGTTCGCCGGCTTCGCCGAGGGTTTCATCGACAACGCGCTGCGCGCGCGGCAGACGCGCGAGTGGATCGACGCCAACCCGCTCGGCACCGCCGCCGGCTACGGCGTCAACCTGCCGCTGGACCGCGAGCACACCACGCGCGCGCTCGGCTTTGCGCGCATGCAGGTGTCGCCGATCTACGCCCAGCTGTCGCGCGGCAAGTTCGAGATGGCCGTGATCGAGGCGATCGCCAGCGCCATGCTCGACCTGCGCCGGCTGGCGTGGGACCTGTCGCTGTTCACCACGGCCGAATTCAACTTCGTGACGCTGCCGTCGCAGTACACCACCGGCAGCTCGATCATGCCGAACAAGCGCAATCCGGACGTGGTGGAACTGCTTCGCGCCAGCTATGCCAGCGTGGCGGCCGCGCGCTGCGAGATCGAGCAGCTGCTGTCGTTGCCGTCGGGCTACCAGCGCGACCTGCAGTTCTCCAAGGGCTCGCTGTTCCACGGCGTGCGCCACGGCCTGATGGCGCTGGAGCTGCTGCCGGGCCTGCTGGCGCAGATGCAGTGGAACGAGGCGCCGATGCGTGCGGCGATCGAGCCGGCGATGTATGCCACCGACGTGGCGATCGAACAGGCCGCCGCCGGCGTGCCGTTCCGCGAGGCCTATCGTGCCGCCGCCGAAACCGCCGCCTCCGCCGGCACGGGCCGCTCGCCCGAGGCCAGCCTCGCCGCGCGCACGTCGCCCGGTGCGGGCAACACCTTGCGGCTGGACGAACTGCACGCGCGGCTGGCCGCACTGGCCGGCTGATGTGCCTCCGGACGCTTCGCTATCGCGCGCGCTTCGCGAAGCGGCGCTGCCGGCGTGCTGCTCCGGTCGGCGTTGTGTCCGACCTGCAAGCTGGCCGGGAACATGGTGCGAATCGGCGGGCTCAAGGCGATGATCTCGAGGGTCTGCGCTGACGCGGCCGCGCTCTGTCTGTCGCTACCTTGACCTCTTTTCCGATCCGCAAAGGCCGCACGTTTGGACGTCCAAACGTCCTCAGTGGAAGGAGCGGTGGCAACGGATTTCCGCGCAAAGGGTTGAAAACCCGAATCCTGCCCAGACCCTCTAAGGGTTGTAATGGGCAAGGAAATTGGGGAAATGACGCAACTCAGGGCCTTTCGGCAGCAATCCGTGCCGCCGTGGCGGCGTGCCGTTCTCAAGGTCGGCAGCAGCCTGATCGCTGCCGATAGCGGTGGTCTCAGTACACGCTACGCACTGGGCCTGGCGCAGTTCATCGCGAGCTGCCACGCCAGTGGACGCGAGATCGTGCTGGTGTCTTCAGGGGCCGTGGCCGCAGGGCGGGTGCTGCTGAAGGATCACTCCAGCGAAGACACCAGCAACGCAGCCCGCCAGGCCATGGCGGCGCTCGGCCAGACGCAGACGGTAGGGCTGTGGCAGCGCCTGCTCGACATCCCGCTGGCACAGGTACTGCTCACTCATGACGATCTGCGCAACCGCCGCCGCTATCTCAATGCGCGCGCCACGCTGAGCGAGCTGCTGCGCCACCGCGTGATGCCGGTGGTGAACGAGAACGACACCGTGGCGGTGGACGAACTCACCCTGGGTGACAACGACAACCTCGCCGCCATCATTGCCGCGCTGGTCGATGCCGACATGCTGCTGATCGCCACCGACATCGATGGCCTGTATACCGCCGACCCGCGCAGCAACGTCGACGCCGAGCCGGTGAATGAAGTGCCTGAACTCACGCCCGAGATCATGGCCATGGCCGGAGCGGCGGGCAGCTCGGTGGGCACCGGCGGCATGCGCACCAAGCTGGAAGCGGCCGAGAAGGCCGGTGCCGCCGGCATCGAGACGATTCTTTTCAACGGTCGCGACAGCGAGGTGGTGAGCCTGCTTTCGCGCGATCTGCTGCATGGCACGTTGCTGCGTACCCGCGCCACGCGCCTGCAGGCACGCAAGTACTGGCTGCGCCATGTGCCGGCGGTCCCTGGGCACATCGAGGTGGACGCCGGCGCGATGCGCGCACTGAGTGAAGAGGGTGCCTCGCTGCTGCCCAAGGGGATCGTGGCCGCCGAGGGCGACTTCCAGCGTGGCGACATGGTGGAGATCGTCAGCAGCGGCGAGTGCGGCTCGCGGCAGTCGTTCGCGCGCGGCATCAGCCAGTACAGCGCGATGGAAATCAACCGCATCGCGCGCTGCCACACGCGCGACATCAAGAACCGGCTCGGTTACAGCTTTGGCGAGAACGTCGTGCATCGCGACGATCTTGCGCTGGTGCGCGAGCCTGACCTGACCACAGGAGATCTTTGAGCATGAGCGATATCCGAACCCGAGCCACGGCCTGTCGCGACGCCGCCCCCGCCATCGCGATGCTGGATGCCGCCGCCCGCCGCGCGCTGCTGCGCGACATGGCCGCCGCGGTCGATGCGCATGCCGATGCGATCCTCGATGCCAACGCGAAGGACATGGCCAGCGCCGCCGACAAGGGCGTGCAGGGCGCCATGCTGGACCGGCTCAAGCTGGACGCCAGTCGCGTGGCGGCGATCGCCAATGCCGTGCGCGAGGTGGCCGATCTTCCCGACGTGGTGGGGCAGGTGACCCGTCGCGAGAGCCGTCCGAATGGATTGGCGATCGAGCGCGTGCGGATCCCGCTGGGCGTGGTGGCGATGATCTACGAGGCGCGGCCGAACGTGACCGCCGATGCCGCAGCGCTGTGCATGAAGGCGGGCAACGCGGTGATCCTGCGCGGCGGCTCCGAGGCGCTGCATTCCAACCTTGCCATCGCCGCCGCGCTGCATGAGGCGATGGACCGGCACGGCGTGCCGCGCGATGCGCTCACCATCATGGATGACCTGCGCCGCGAGGCGATGGTCGAGCTGCTGCAGCTGAGCGATGTCGTGGATCTGGCCATCCCGCGCGGCGGTGAGGGGCTGATCCGCTTCGTCACCGAGCACGCCCGCGTGCCGGTGATCAAGCACTACAAGGGCGTGTGCCATCTCTACGTGGACAAGGACGCCGACCTCGACCTCGCGCTGGGCCTGCTGCTGGACGGCAAGACCACCCGCACCGGCGTGTGCAATGCGCTGGAAACCCTGCTGGTGCACAAGGACATTGCGCCGGATTTCCTGCCGCGCGCGGCCGAAGCGCTGCGCGCCAGGGGCGTGGAGCTGCGCGGTGACGAAGCCAGCCGCGAGCTGGTGGCGGAGATGAAAGAGGCGGCCGAGGACGATTACGCCGCCGAGTTTCTTGACCTGATCCTGGCCATCGCCGTGGTCGACAGCATGGACGCGGCGATCGCACACATCCGCCGCTACGGCTCGGACCACACCGAGGTGATCGCCACCCGCAACGAGGCCACGGCAGCCAGGTTCGTCCACGCGCTGCGCTCGGCGGTAATCATGGTCAATGCCTCCTCGCGCTTCTCCGACGGCGGCGAGCTGGGCCTGGGCGCGGAGATCGGCATCTCCACCACCCGACTGCACGCCTACGGCCCGATGGGTGCCGAGTCACTCACCATCGAGCGCTTCGTGGTGCGCGGCGAGGGGCAGGTGCGGCATGCGGAGAGCCGCACAGGTTGAGGCTCGGGCGGGCATGCAGCGCGGGCGGTTGGAGCGGGGCTACGGGACACGGAGTGCCGTATGCGACGACGGTCTGCAATGCGCCGGCTCATGCCGGTTGCCGATGCCCGGGTGTCTGTTGACGCCCATTCGGCCCGTACCGTCATTCCCGCGACAGCGGGAATCCATCTCACGGCAGCCTCGGAACCCCGGTGCGTGACCGGCCGACCGTCTCTTCATCCACGCGGCTGATGCGTCGCGATGAACATGGATTCCCGCTTTCGCGGGAATGACGGAGAGGCGGGCTTGGCGCTGGCGTGCTGCTGGCTGGAATTCACCGAGCGATCCGGTGGCAGCGCACTTGAAACGTTTTGACCCAAAAAGAAGGGCGCCCATGGGGCGCCCTTCGTGTTCCCGGGGAAGGCCGGGGATCAATAACCCGCCGCCAGCCCCGCCGGCCGCCGCCGATCGTTGGCGCCCTCCAGCAGGCCCGTCTTGGGGTTGCGCAGGATCGCCTCGTCGGCGCCCCAGGACTTCACTTCCTTGAACTGATAGCCCATGCCTTCGAGCTCCTTCTTCACCGCATCAGTGAGCAGGCCCGGTTCCACCATCACGCTGTCGGGATACCACTGGTGGTGCATGCGCGGGGCGTTCACTGCCTGCTGCATGTTCATGCCGTAGTCGATCACGTTGGTGATGCTCTGCATCACCGTGGTGATGATGGTGGAGCCGCCGGGGCTGCCGGTAACCATGAACAGCTTGCCGTCCTTGAGCACCACGCTGGGCGCCATCGAGCTCAACGGACGCTTGCCGCCCTCCACCTGGTTGGCCACGCCCTGCACCAGTCCGAACGTATTCGGCACGCCGGGCTTGGAGGTGAAGTCGTCCATCTCGTTGTTGAGGAAGAAGCCCGTGTCACCGGCGATCTGGCCCACGCCGAACAGGTAGTTGATGGTGTAGGTCACCGCTACCGCGTTGCCGTCCTTGTCGACCACCGCGTAGCTGGTGGTGTTGGTGCCTTCGGTGGCGCCGAGGCTGCCGGTGATCTCGGTCGAGGGCGTGGCCTTGGCCGGGTCGATGGTGGAGCGCAGCTTGTCGATGTGCTTGTCCGAGAGGAGCGTGTCGATCGGGTTCTTCACGAACGCCGGGTCGCCCAGGTAGTTGTTGCGGTCGGCGAAGGCGCGCCGCTCGGCCTCGATGGTGAAGTGCAGGCTGCGCGCCGAGCCGTAGCCCCAGTTCTTCAGCGGATAGGGCTCCAGCAATTGGAGGATCTGGCAGACGGTGACGCCGCCCGAGCTCGGCGGCGGATCGGACACCACGGTGTAGCCGCGGTAGCCGCAGCGGATCGGCTTGTCCCACTGCACGGTGTAGTCGGCGAAATCCTTCATGCTGAGCAGGCCGCCGTTGGCCTCGCTGGCGGCGACCACCTTGCGCGCGATGTCACCGTGATAGAACGCCTTGGCGCCGCCGCGGCTGATCGTTTCCAGCGTCCTGGCCAGCTGCGGCTGCACCAGCCGCTCGCCCGGCTGGAAGGGCTTGCCGTGATTGAGGAACGTGGCCGCCACGTTGGGATACTTGGCGAAGTCCTTGGTGCGCTGGTCGAGAATATTCACGTCACCCTGCTGCAGCACGTAGCCCTGGCTCGCCAGCTTGATGGCCGGGGCGATCACCTGCTCGCGCGACATGCTGCCGTACTTCTTCAGCGCTTCCTCCATGCCCATCACCGTGCCGGGCACGCCCACGCCGAGGTAGGTACCGGTGCTCTTGCCGGGCACCACGTTGCCGTGCTCGTCCTGGAAAATGGTGGGGCTGGCCTTGAGCGGCGCCTTCTCGCGAAAGTCGAGAAACACGTCCTTGCCGTCGGCGAGGTGGATCAGCATGAAGCCGCCGCCGCCGATGTTGCCGCAGCACGGGTGCACCACCGCCAGCGCGTAGCCCACGGCCACGGCGGCGTCCACGGCGTTGCCGCCGCGCTTGAGGATGTCCACGCCCACCTGGGTGGCCAGGTGCTGTGCGGAGACCACCATCGCGTGCGTTGCGGTGACCGGCTTGTCCTTGGACAGATCGGCCAGCGTGGTGGAGGCGGACGTGGCGTCCAGCGCCTGCTTGGGAATGCTGTCCTGCACGACGGCGGACTGGCCCCAGGCCGCCAGTGGCGCGGCGATCAGCGCCGCAGCCAGACCGGGAAGAAAAGTGTGTCGCATCGATGGCTCCGGAAGTGAGGAAGACAGACGTGCCAAAGGCTATGTTAACCGGCCGTGGCGTGACAGATGTTCCGCCGCTTCCTTGCAAGTTCCTGCGGGATTCTTCCTGTTGGAGAGATGGACGTCCGGACGGCCAGACGTCCACCCCGGCAGTGATTCAGCGGCCTTCGCTCCAGGCGCGCACCGCCTCGGCGAATACGAGGCAGTCGGCGTAGCGGTTGTACAGCGGCGCGGGGGAGATGCGGATCACGTCCGGTTCGCGCCAGTCGCCGATGATGCCGTGCTCCACCAGGTAGTCGAACAGCGCCCGCCCGCGCTCGCGTCCGCCCAGCACGCGGATCGACAGCTGCGCGCCGCGCTGCGCGGGGTCAGTCGGGGTGATGATCTGCAGCAGATCGGCCAGCTGCGTGTTGACCAGCCACTCCAGATAGCCGGTGAGGCGCAGCGACTTGGCACGCAGGCGCTCCATGCCGGCGCGGCGGAAGATCTCCAGCGAAATGCGCAGCGGCACCATCGCCAGGATCGGCGGGTTGGACAGCTGCCAGCCCTCGGCGCCCGGGGTCGGGTCGAAGCTCGGCGCCATCTGGAAGCGGTTGTCGCGGCGGTTGCCCCACCAGCCGTGGAATCGCGGCAGTTCGGCCTCGGCGTGGCGCTCGTGCACGAACACGCCGCCCACCGCGCCGGGGCCGGAATTGACGTACTTGTAGTGGCACCAGACGGCGAAATCCGCGCCGCTGTCGTGCAGCGCCAGCGGCAGGTTGCCCACCGCATGGGCCAGATCGAAGCCGACCATGCAGCCGCGCGCGTGCGCCAGACGGGTAATGGCGGGCAGATCAAACGCCTGCCCGGTGCGGTACTGGATGCCCGGCAACAGCACCAGCGCCACGCGATGGCCGTGCTCGGCCAGCGCACGCTCGATGGCGGCCATCGACAGCGTGCCGTTGGGGCCGTCGCCCTCCAGCTCGATCAGCGCGTCGGCCGGATCGAAGCCGTGATAGCGGATCTGCGATTCCACCGCATAGCGGTCGGTGGGAAACGCGCCCGCCTCGATCAGGATCGCCGGACGCTCGGCGCTGGGGCGATAGAAGCTCACCATCAGCAGGTGCAGGTTCACCCCCAGCGTGTTCATCGCGACGACTTCGATCGGACGGGCGCCGACCAGCGCAGCGAGGTCGTCGCGCAGGTAGTCCTCGTAATTCAGCCACGGCGCACGGCCCTTGAAGTGGCCCTCCACCGCCAGTTCGCCCCAGTAGTCCAGCTCGGCGCTCATCGCGTGGCGCACCGCGCGCGGCTGCAGGCCCAGCGAGTTGCCGCAGAAGTAGTGGCCTTCGCCGCCCTCGTGCGGGGGAATCAGGAACTCGTCGCGGAAGCCGCGCAGCGGATCGGCGTCATCCTGCGCCTGGGCCCAGGCGAGGTCGGCTTGGTACGTATCGGGCATGGATCGTTTCCGGCAAGAACGATCCCCAAGGGTACAAGCTCAGGCCGCTGGCGGTCAGTGGCCGAGACGTTCGGCCACATCGCTGCAGCCCTTGTCGAAAGCGGCCTGCCACGTTGTGCCCGCCTGGCTGCTGACCGGGCGCAGGCAGCGCAGCTGGATCGCGCGGCCGTCGCGGAACCAGTAGTGCTCGACGTAGGCGATGGTCTCGCCGCTCTCCTGGGCGGTGTAGAGGTAATCGTTCGGTCCGTTGCTGTTGCTGACGCCACGGATCGGCTGGTAGCCGGGCAGGGCCTGCGCCTTGGCATTCGCAGCGGCCACGTAGCGCTGGTAGCCACCGATGTCGCCCACCTGCTTCACCGTCACCGTGACGCGGGCCAGCGTGTTGCCCGCGGTGGGCGAGGGGTCGGGCACCTGGAATACCCGCACCTCCGGATCACCCTGCGTCTCCATGATGCCCAGCCAGTTGTCCGGCGTGGTGAAGCTGATGGCGCCATTGGCCATGCTGACGTCGGAGGCGAGGGCCGGGCCGGCCATGAGCAGGGCGGCGGCAAGGGCGGCATGGCACAGCAGTTTCATGCGGACTCCGGGAAGGCGTGGCTGGATGGACTGCGCCATGGGCGCAACATCGGCAGAGGATAATGGTTTGCGGTGGCGGCGGGCTGGATCGCGGTCACAGCGATACGCGGTCGCGTGCTTCGCCGGCGGGTGTTTCCGTACCACCCGGTACGGTTTGCGTCGTGCGCCTGTCGCAGGGCCATGCCTATACTTGAGAGCTGACGCTGACCGGGCGCCACTTGCAGGGGGAACTGCATGAACGAGGTACGCAGGCAGCGCTATGCGCGCGCCAAGCCGATCGCGTTCGCCGCACTCGAGCTCGATGCCACGCAGCGGGCGCACTACGTGGGCACCGCCTGCGGTGGCGACGAGGCGCTGCGGGACGAAGTGCTGTGGATGCTGGAAGCGGCTGAAGACACCAGCGATGCGCCGCTGCTGCTGCCGCTGCTGGGGGATTTGCCCGATGCCAGCGGATCGAGCGTGGCGGGCGCCGGCGCCTGCCAGTATCGCCTGATACGCCAGCTCGGTGAGGGCGGCATGGGCGTGGTATACCTCGCTGAACGCGTGATCGACGAGGGCACGCCGGAAGAGGTTCGCCAGCACGTCGCGCTCAAGTTCATCAATACCGGCAGTCTGCTCGCCCCCGGCGTGCGCCGGCGTTTTGCCGAGGAGCGGCGGATCCTGGGCTCGTTGAGCCATCCGGGTATCGCCCACCTCATCGATGGCGGCAGCACCCGCGACGGGCGTCCCTTCCTCGCGCTGGAGTACGTGCAGGGCGAACGCATCGACGAGTGGTGCGAGCGCCAGCAGCTGTCGCTGCGGCGGCGCGTGGTGCTTTTCCTCAAGGTGTGCGCGGCGGTGCGGCACGCGCACGAGCGGCTGGTGATCCACCGCGACATCAAGCCGGCGAACATCCTGGTCACCGCCGATGGCGAGCCCAAGCTGCTGGACTTCGGCATCGCGCGACTGCTTGACCAGGTCGGCGGCGTCGCCAGCGCGCAGACGATGACCATGCAGCGCGCACTCACGCTGGCCTATGCCAGCCCCGAGCAGGTGCGCGGTGAGCCGCTGGGTACGCGGGCGGACGTGTGGTCGCTGG
>DASUJJ010000255.1:0-9488 GCA_036279335.1 Dyella sp. | reverse complement strand
CTACCCCCACGTGCCGGCGAACCGGTGGCAGGAGTCGCTGGTCACGCTGGCCCGGCTGGCCAAGCAGCACAAGGTGGAGCTGATCGCGATCGGCAACGGCACCGCCTCGCGCGAGACCGACAAGCTGGCCGGCGAACTGATCAAGGGGCTGGCCAAAAGCCATCCGGAGCACAAGCTCTCGAAGGTTGTGGTGAGCGAAGCCGGCGCCTCCGTCTACTCCGCCTCCGCCTACGCCGCCCAGGAACTGCCCGGCATGGACGTGTCCCTGCGCGGCGCGGTCTCGATCGCCCGGCGGTTGCAGGACCCCCTCGCCGAGCTGGTGAAGATCGAGCCCAAGGCGATCGGCGTGGGCCAATACCAGCACGACGTCAACCAGGTGAAGCTGGCCCGCGCGCTGGACGCCCGCGTCGAGGACTGCGTGAACGCGGTCGGCGTGGACGTGAACACCGCCTCGGCCGCCCTGCTCTCGCGCGTGGCCGGCCTCACCGCCTCGGTCGCCGAGAACGTGGTGAAGCACCGCGACGCGAATGGTCCGTTCGCCAACCGCAAGGCGCTGCTGAAGGTGCCGCGCCTGGGCGACAAGGCGTTCGAGCAGTGCGCCGGCTTCCTGCGCGTGCCCAACGGCGACAATCCGCTGGACGCCAGCGCGGTGCACCCGGAAGCTTATCCGGTGGTCGAGCGGATCATCGCGCAATGCGGCCGCGAGGTGCGCAACATCATCGGCGACACCGGTTTCCTGCGTGGCCTCAGGGCCGAGCAATACACCGACGACAAGTTCGGCGTGCCGACCGTGCGCGACATCCTCAAAGAACTGGAAAAGCCCGGCCGCGATCCGCGTCCCGAGTTCGTCGCGCCCAGCTTCGCCGAGGGCGTGGAGGACGTGAAGGACCTGCGCCCCGGCATGATCCTTGAAGGTCGCGTCACCAACGTCGCCGCGTTCGGCGCCTTCGTCGACATCGGCGTGCACCAGGACGGCCTGGTGCACGTCTCGGCGCTGTCGCACACCTTCGTGAAGGACCCGCGCGACGCGGTGAAGGCCGGCGACATCGTCAAGGTGAAGGTGATGGAGGTCGACCTGCCGCGCCAGCGCATCGGCCTGTCCATGCGGCTGGACGACGAGCCCGGCCAGAGCCGCAACCGGCCCGCGGCAGGGGCCGGCGAACCACGCCGCGACCACCGCGGCACGCGCCCCGGCGGCGGTGCGCCCAAGCCCACTGCCCCGCCCGCCAACAGTGCGTTCGCCGACGCGCTGCTGCGCGCCAAGCAGCGCTGAATCTGCAGCCCGCACGAGCAATGCGCGGGCCAGTTGGAAGCGGCGATGGTCATCGGTCCGGCTGCGGAGCAGCTGGGCTAGACTGCCGCTGAACGAAATCATCTTCGCGCAAGGGAATGCGGTAACGATGCGAACGATCCTGAGCTGGTTCAGTTTCCACGGGCGCCTCCGACGCGCCCGTTTCATGGGCATGGCGCTGGCTAGCGCCACGACCTTCACGGTGCTCTACCTCGCGATCGACCGATTCAGCCACGCCGCCACGCTGGTGCTGTATCCGCCGGCCTTCGTGATGTGGGCGTCACTGGCGGTGCGGCGCCTGCACGACCAGTCGCGCCGCGGCTGGTGGCTGCTGTGGCTCGTGGTGCCACTGGCCGGCCCCGTATTGCTGGCGACCTTGCTGCTGGTGGGACGCGGCACGCCGGGCGACAACCCGTTCGGCGAGGATCCGCGCCTCGAGGGGCGGGATTACCTCACCGTCCGCATCCACGAGGTGGCCTGATGCGCACGCCAGGACAGGCCGGCCTCGTCGTCAACGACGTCACACGGCTTAACCCGGTTCCCGTGTGGGCCATAGCCACCCCCACCAGCATCGGAGAGGTCTGCGAGGCGGTGCGGCGCGCCGAGGGGCCGATCTCCGTCGGTGGCGGACACTTCAGCATGGGCGGGCAAACCGCCAGTCCTGGCAGCCTGCATTTGGACATGCGCCGGCTCAACCGCATCGTCGCCTTCGAACCGGAACGCCAACGGCTGCGCGTGCAGGCAGGCGTGCGCTGGTGCGACATCCAGCGTTTTGTCGATCCGCACGATCTGGCGGTGCAGGTGATGCAGACCTACGCCAACTTCACCGTCGGTGGATCCCTGAGCGTCAACGCTCATGGCCGCTATGTGGGGCTCGGTCCACTGATCGTATCGGTGCGGCGCATTACAGTGGTGCTCGCCGACGGGGCACTGGCGGAAGCTTCGCCGGAGGAAAATGCCGAGCTGTTCTACGGCTGCATCGGCGGCTACGGTGCCCTGGGCGCGATCGTGGAAGCGGAACTGTCGCTGGCGCGCAACACCCGCGTGCGACGCGAGCACGCCTGCATGGCTACCCGCGACTACGGCCGCTGGTTTCGCGAAACGGTGCGCCACGCGCCTGACGCGGTATTCCACAACGCCGACCTCTATCCGCCGCATTACACCCGCGCGCGCGCCGTGACGTGGCGGTCCACCACCGAAGCGGCCACGGTGCGCGATCGCCTGCAGGTGCCACGGCGGCGCTACCCGCTGCAGCGCTATTTCCTGTGGGCGTTCACCGAGACACCGTCCGGCAAGTGGCGTCGCCAACGCCTGCTTGATCCACTGATCTACCTCAAGCGGCCGGTGCATTGGCGAAACTACGAGGCCGGCTATGACGTTGGCGAACTCGAACCGGAGTCGCGCCACCACACCACCTATGTGCTGCAAGAGTATTTCGTGCCGGTGGCGCGGCTGGACGACTTCGTTGCGCGCATGGCCGAGATTTTGGGGCGGCATCGGGTCAACGCCGTGAATGTCTCGGTCCGTCACGCCCTTCCCGATCCCGGCTCGCTACTCGCCTGGGCGCCGGAGGAGGTGTTTGCCTTTGTGCTCTATTACAAACAACGCACGCGTGAAAACGCGAGGGCCCGGGTGGCCGTATGGACCCGAGAGCTGATCGAAGCGGCGCTCGCCTGCGGCGGGCGCTACTACCTGCCCTACCAGCCACACGCCACCGCGGCACAGTTCCATCGAGCCTATCCTCGAGCACGCGAGTTGTTCGCGCTCAAGCGCCGGCTCGACCCCGACTACCGCTGGCGCAACGTGCTGTGGGACACCTACTACGCACCGGAGCTTGCGTCGACCATGGAGAGCACCGCTGCACCCGCAACCATTGGCGACTTCCAAACGGTCTACGGTACGGTGCACGGCGGCGACGGTTTCTATCGCTTCCTGCAGAACGTCTACCGACTGTATCCGGAAGACCGCTTTCACAGCCTGATTGCCGCACTAGTACGCCAGCATCCGGGCGACGACGAAGGCATCTACCGCGCGCTGCAGGTGCGGCTCCCGGCGATCAAGCCGTTCCTTGCTGAGCTGACCTACGCGCTGCCCTCGCTGTCGCGCCAGAAACGCGAGATGACACGGCAGACGCTGGAACTACTGGGCAGTCGCCGCCGCTTCGACGGCTATCTGGAGATCGGCAGCACCGGGCGCTATCTCAGTCATCTGCGCAAGACGCTGGAGCTGGTCGGCGACCGCGTGCTGGTCAACGATCTGGCCCCCGGCTACTCGCCGGTAGACCTCGTCGAACGCGGTGGCTTGCGTCAGCACGCCCGTTTCGTACCGCTGGATGACTACGCGCCGCTCGGGCAGGAAGCGCTGGCGGATGGCTCGATCGAGCTAGCGACCTGCTACATCGGCCTGCATCACGCCCCGCTGGACAGGATCGAGGGCTTCATCGCCTCGATCGCGCGGGTGCTGCGTTCCGGAGGCCTCTTTATCCTGCGCGATCACGATGTGATCGACGAGCCGACGCGCGCAATGGCCTCGCTGGCCCACGCCGTATTCAACGCAGGCCTGGGCACGCCGTGGGAGGAAAATGCCCGCGAGCTGCGGCACTTTCGCAGCATCGACGCGTGGATCGGGCAATTGGAGCGGCACGGGCTGACTCCCGTCGGACCCCGGCTGCTGCAAGCCCACGATCCGACGCTCAACGTCCTGCTGTGTTTTCGGCGGGCGTGATGGGCTGGTTGCGCGCCTTGATGTTGATCGCTGCGGCCACGGTAGCGGTGAGTGCAAGCACCGTTGAGGGCGACGGAGGCGCGGACACGCTGCACGTGCCGGCTTCGGACCGCCGCGCACCGGCCCAGACTTATCTCACCTTTCCCGAGTGGTTTCTGGTGTTCAGCCCGGCCGAGTACGCCGATCTGCTCGGGCACCGTAGTCCGGATGCCTTTCCCTGGTTCGCCCACGTCGGGCAGTTCTGGAGCGCCTATGGCCGGGTGATTGAGGCCACGCGCCGCGAACCGTTCGACAGCGAGTACCACACGATGATCGTTGTGATCGGCACCTCCACCACCGTCGAGTACGGCCTGCGCGGCACCTACGAGACTTTGATAGGGCGACTGACCGCGCTGACCGTGCCCCCCAACGCCACACCCGAGGACCGGCTCGCGGCGCGCGAGGCGCAGGACTATGTCGAGTTCATCCGCGTGCGGCCTTGGTATGAGTTCGATTTCGCCGCGCGATTGAAGGTGCTATGGGCGCGCACTCCGTTCACCGGACCGCACCTGCTGCGCAAGTGGGAACGCCGTTACCTGCTTACCTCCGAGTGGGGCGCGAAGGCGCTGTACGGATGGCTTATCGGCAAGGCAACCCACGCCGCCTACGAGACGCCCAAGAGCACCACGTTGGCGGTCGTCAGCGGCTTGCCTGGGGAACTCGTCGTGCCAGGCCTGCGGCGGGTGCAGACACACGGGGAGGAGACGCTGATCGAGCTGCCGCGCTACCAGGGCTTCACCACCGCTGCGACAGCGCTGGCACGCCACGGTGTTCAGTTCGTCGAGATCGCGGGCAACCGCGGCGCGATCCTGGTGAGTCGAATCGTCCCGACGACGATCCCGGCATCTGGTAAGGGCCGGGTCCTGATCCGCCAGCCGATCGTCACACGGCCGGGATGGCAGCGTCAGGCGCTGGACGTGCCGGTGGCGGATCTTTCCGCCGTGCTGGTCGGGAGCGAAGAAGTCGAACACGTGTTCGACTACTGACGACGAATCAGCAACCATGCCTGCCCCGGTGCGATGCAACGCAGCATGCGCTCCGGTATGGAGTGGATTAACGTAACTCGGTCATAACAAAAGCCATCCCGGCTCAGGAGCTTCACGACATGCCCCGTACCCGTCTTCTCGCCGGCGCCATCGTCGCCGGCCTGCTGGCCAGCCAGGCTGCCAGCGCCACCGATTTCAGCCAGGTCGTCGTGTTCGGCGACAGCCTGAGCGACGCCGGCAACATCTCGCTGGCCACCGCCCCGCAGATCCAGCCGCCGCTGCGTTTCACCACCAACCCGGGCAAGACAGCCGCCGAGCTGGTCGCCGATGGCCTCGGCCATCCGATCACCGCCTCGCTGGCCGGGGGCACCGACTTCGCCTTCGGCGGCGCCGGACTGGTGAACAACGTGGCCGCCGTGCCGACCCTGCCGCAGCAGCTGCAGATGTATCTGGCGGCGACCGGCGGCCGGGCCGATCCGAACGCGCTGTATCAGGTGCTGGGCGGCGCGAACGACATCTTCTATCTCACCGGCACGTCGACCGATCCGACCGTGCTTGCCAATGGCACCGGCCAGGCGGCGCTGACCGAGGTGGCCCTGCTCGGCCAGCTCAAGGCCGCCGGCGCGCAGTACGTGGTGGTCTACAACCTGCCGGATATCGGCAAGACGCCGTCGGCCACCGCGCAGGGTGCGGCCGCTTCGGCCGGCGCCACGCAGCTGTCGGTGCTCTACAACAGCACGCTGAGCAGTGGCCTGTCGCAGCTGAGCAACCAGGGTCTCAACGTGATCCCGGTGAACACCTACGGGCTGATCAACGAGGTCATTGCCAACCCGGGCGCATACGGTTTCAGCAACGTGACCGATGCCGCCTGCGGCCTGACCGCCAGCTCGGTGCAGTGCGGCCCGCAGGGTTCGGGCCTGCCGTACAGCTACGCGCCGGGTACCGAGGAAAGCTACCTGTTCGCCGACGGCGTGCATCCCACCGCAGCGGCGCATCGCCTGCTCTCGCAGGTGGTGCTGGCCGAGCTGGCCGCACCGGGCCAGGTCTCGCTGCTGGGCGAGGCGCCGCTGGCGTCGTCTGCGGCGCAGTACCGCGCGATCCGCAACGAGATGCTGGCCGACAGCCAGGGCAGCGAAACGCGCATGTTCGCCGCCATTGATTACGGCCAGCAGCGCTTTGACGGCACCAGCAGCTCGCCCAAGACCAGCAGCGACAATGTGAACCTCACGCTCGGCGCCGACGTGCGCACCAGCGAGCACACCACCGTGGGCGTGTCGCTCGGCATCGGCCAGAGCAAGGCGGACTTCAAGGGCAACGCCGGCGGCTACAAGCTGCAGGACCTCTCTGGCCAGGTCTTCGGCCTGTACAGCAACGGCGGCGGCTACGTCGGAGGCTTCGCCAGCTTCGGTCAGTCCAATTTCAAGGACATCGAGCGCCGCATCCAGATCGGTCAGTCGCTGCGCATCGAAAGTGGCAAGGCCGACGGCTCGCACCTGGGCGGCGGCGTCGAAGGCGGCTTCTGGTTCAACCTGGGCCAGTCGCTCAAGACCGGTCCGTTCGCCCACGTGGAGTGGCAGTCGATCAAGGTCAACGGTTACACCGAGGGCGGCAACGACTCGACCGCGATGAACTTCGGCCGCCAGCAGCGCGACGCGCTGATCAGCGCGCTGGGCTGGCGACTGATGGGCTCGTGGAAGGTCAACGACCTGCAGATGGCCCCGTTCGTCGAACTGGCATGGAACCACGACAGCAAGGCCGACCCGCGCGAGGTGCGTGCCAGCCTCAACAGCATGGGCGGCAGCTTTGCGCTGTCGGGCTACACGCCGGACAAGACCTGGGGCAGCGCCAACATCGGCCTGTCGGCGCAGCTCACGCCCAGCGTGACCAGCTGGATCGCGGTCAACAGCCGCTTCAGCGACAGCACGCAGAAGGACAACAGCGTGAACCTTGGCTTCAAGGTCGCGTTCTGATCATTCTGCGCCGAGCCTGAAAATGGCCGCATGAAAAAGGCCGTCCGCGATGCGGACGGCCTTTTTTGTATCTCGCACCCGATCCCTTTCAGGACATCGGGTGAAGAACGGCTTACTTGCCGGCGAGCTGCAGGATGTATTCCGCCTGCTTCTTCAGGCTGGCCGCTTCGTCATCGGACAGTTCACTGGTGTTGCCGCCACTCTCGACCTGCTTGAGCACCGGCTTGCCGTCCACGTCCCAGCTCACGCGCTCGGTGGCGCTCGGCTTGGCATCCTTGCTGGACTTCTTCTGCTGCACGGCGACCCAGGGCTTGCCGGTCTTGTAGGCGAAGTCGGTCTCGGTGAAGCCCTTGTCGCCGTAATCGACCTGCTCGCGGATGAACTGCACCTGCCCGTCCTTGCGGAACACCTGCCAGCCGCGCGAGGCATCCTTTTCCAGCTTGGTGCCGGACTTGATCTTCATGCCGCCGATCTGCTTCCGCAGGCTCTGGAACTCGGCAAGGTCCTTCTCGGCCGGCGTCTGCTGGGCCACCAGCTGGATGCTGACCTGGTTGCTGGCACCCTTGGTCAGCACCGGCGCCTGCAGCGGCATCTCGTAGGTGCGCACGCCGTCGACCAGATTGGCCTTCACCACGTAGAGGTTGTTGGGGTTCACGTCGGCCGGATTGAACTCCAGCTCGAAGCTCACCGGGAACGTGCCCACCGGCGAAATCGACTTGGTCGCCAGCGGTGCCGGCTCGGCCGCCGATGTGCCCGTTCCGTCGACCGGTGCACCGCTGGCCGCCGCGGACACGTCCACCAGGCTGATCTGCAGCTTCGCCTGTGGCGACAGCTCGGCCGGCTCGCGCAGGGTAATCTGGCCGGTCACGGTGTTGCCCACCTGCGGCGCGGCCGCAGCGGCACCATCGGCCTTGCCCGGTGCCTGGGACGAAGTGGAGCTGTTGCAGCCGGCCATGGCCAGCGCAGCCACCGAAACCAGTGACCAAATTACCTTGCGCATCGTGGAACCTCATCAAAAAATTTAGCGGACACGAACCTCGCCTGACGACGACGCGCCACGCAAAGCACCGCGGGGGAAGAGTCGAAGCTTAACGGATAAAGGATGAAAGGGAAAAGTCAAGGGACTCTGCGGTCCCGGGCCGATGCACTCCCGGCGTCAAGCCCCCGACAGATGCACGTGCCTGCAAGTTGCGCAAAACTTTCGGTTCGCTATCTTCCAGTGTCGGCCATGTTCCCTTACTGATGCCGCGGCACCGACCTGCTCGCGCACGGCGGCATCTCCTCTCTCCAGGCACGCCCATGAATGTCAGCCAGCCCCACCCATCGTCCCCCGCCGCCCCGGCGGACAGCACCGCACGTGACCTCGCCAGCCCGGCAGGCAGCAGTTTCGCCGACCGCGTGCGGCTGCTGATCCAGCGCGTCGGCAGCGCCACCGAAATTGCCCGCATGTGCGGCTTTTCCGAAGGTGTCGTGCGCAGCTGGCGCGATGGCAACAGTGATCCGTCCCGTGCCCGCTGCGTCACGCTCGCGCGCACGCTCGGCATCTCACTGGTGTGGCTGGTGGCCGGCGAAGGCGCCATCCAGCCCGAACCGCGCAGCGGTCCGGGCGAAGAACAGGCCAGCACGAGCACCGAGAGTCGGGAGCACCGCCTGCGCGGCGACAGTCTCGCGGCCGCCGTGGCCGGGATCCCGGCCGATCGGATGACCGACGCCTGCCGGCTCGACGCGGCCCGCGCCATGCTGCGGGCGGATCTGTCGTTGTGCGGCGGTGATCTGGCGGCCGCAGAGCAGGAGCGCCTGCTGGGCGAGCTTTACGACATCATGGGACCAGGCGGCGCGCAGATCGACGCCAGCGCGCTGCTCGCGTTCCAGCAGCGACTGGCGCAGCGCCTGCACAGCGGCGCGCTGGCCTGATCGTGCGGATCGGGCGGCGGTTAACCCGCGGATTCACCGCCGACCCCGCCGCCGTGGTTACAGCAGCGCGATATCCGCCACCGCGCTGAACTGATCCTTGAGCTTGGCCAGCAGCGCGAGGCGATTGGCGCGCACCGCTGCGTCGTCCGCGTTGACCAGCACGTCGTCGAAGAACGTGTTCACCGGCGCCTGCAGCCGGGCCAGTCGGTCCAGCACGCGGCCGTAGTCGTGCTCGGCCCAGGCCGGCGCGTTGTCCCGCTCCGCCGCCGCCAGCGCATCGGCCAGCGCATGCTCGGCCGGCAGTTCGAAACGCGATGCGTCGACGCTGTCGCCCACGGCCGGCGCTCCCGCTTCTTCCGCCTGCTTGCGCAGCAGATTGGCAACGCGCTTGTTCGCCGCCGCGAGGCTGGCCGCTTCCGGCCGGCGCGAGAAATCAGCCACCGCACGCAGGCGGCGGTCGAAGTCGGCCAGGCTGGCCGGCGACACCGCCAACACCGCCTCGAACGACTGGCTGTCGAAGCCGCGCTCGGCGTAGTAGCCGCGCAGGCGATCGAGCACGAACTC
>DASUJJ010000254.1:0-37072 GCA_036279335.1 Dyella sp. | reverse complement strand
CGGCGCGGCACGTTCGACAACGGCGCCCGGTTGCTTTCACGCGAAGACTTTTCGCACCGAACCGGAGATTTTCATGAACGCTGTCACCCGCGACCTTTCCAACCACGACTACAAGATTGCCGATATCGGCCTGGCCGATTTCGGCCGCAAGGAGCTGGACATCGCCGAGCACGAGATGCCGGGCTTGATGTCGATCCGCAAGAAGTACGCCCCGAGCGCGCCGCTGAAGGGCGTGCGCGTCACCGGCTCGCTGCACATGACGATTCAGACCGCCGTGCTGATCGAGACGCTCAAGGACATCGGCGCCGACGTGCGCTGGGCCTCGTGCAACATCTTCTCCACCCAGGATCACGCTGCCGCGGCGATCGCCGCCACCGGCACCCCGGTGTTCGCCTGGAAGGGCGAGACGCTGGAGGAATACTGGGACTGCACGCTCGAGGCGCTGACCTTCCCCGGCCAGGGCGCGGACAAGTTCCTCGGCCCGCAGCTGGTGGTGGACGACGGCGGCGACGTGACGCTGCTGATCCACAAGGGCTACGAGCTGGAGAACGGTTCGGACTGGGTCAACACGGCCTCGGAGAGCCACGAGGAGCAGGTGATCAAGAACCTGCTCAAGCGCGTGGCGAGCGAGCGCCCGGGCTTCTGGCACACCGTCGTGCGCGACTGGAAGGGCGTCTCCGAGGAGACCACCACCGGCGTGCACCGCCTGTATCAGATGCTGGAGTCCGGCTCGCTGCTGGTGCCGGCGATCAACGTCAACGACTCGGTGACCAAGAGCAAGTTCGACAACCTTTACGGCTGCCGCGAGTCGCTGGCCGATGGCCTCAAGCGCGCGATGGACGTGATGCTGGCCGGCAAGGTGGCCGTGGTGTGCGGCTACGGCGACGTCGGCAAGGGTTCGGCGCACAGCCTGCGTGCCTATGGCGCGCGCGTGGTGGTGACCGAGATCGACCCGATCAACGCGCTGCAGGCGTCGATGGAAGGCTTCGAGGTGAACACGGTCGAGAGCACGCTGGGCCGCGGTGACATCTACGTCACCACCACCGGCAACAAGGACGTGCTGACGATCGAGCACCTGAGCCAGATGAAGGACCAGGCCATCGTCTGCAACATCGGCCACTTCGACAACGAGATCCAGGTCGATGCGCTGAACAAGTTCCCCGGCGTGGTCAAGCTCAACATCAAGCCGCAGGTGGACAAGTACACCTTCAAGGACGGTCGTTCGATCTTCCTGCTGGCCGAAGGCCGCCTGGTCAATCTCGGCTGCGCCACCGGCCATCCGAGCTTCGTGATGTCCAACTCGTTCGCCAACCAGACGCTGGCGCAGATCGAACTGTGGACCAACAAGGACAGCTACGAGAAGAAGGTCTACATCCTGCCCAAGAAGCTGGACGAGGAAGTGGCCCGCCTGCACCTGGAGAAGATCGGCGTGAAGCTGACCACGCTGACCGATGCGCAGGCCGCGTACCTGGGCGTCTCCAAGGAAGGCCCGTACAAGCCGGAGCACTACCGCTACTGATCGATCCGATCAGGCAGCAGACGAAGGGGCGCAGCGATGCGCCCCTTCTTTTTTTGCGCGCCTGGCCGGAATGCCACCTTATATATCGCTCCATCCGGACAAAGAGATATACAATCGCCCGGACTCACTGCCCGGACCTCGCGTCATGCCGTCGATCAGCTTCGAATTCTTTCCGCCCAAGACCGACGAACAGCGCGCCCAGCTGGACCGCGCGGCGCAGCTGTTGAGTGTGCAAAAGCCCGAATACGCCTCGGTTACCTTCGGCGCGGGCGGCTCCACGCTGAGCTACACCGGCGACACCGTGGCGCGGCTGCATCGGGAACATGGCCTGCCCGTCGCGCCGCACCTGTCGTGCATGGGCGGCACGCGGGCGGAAATCGCCGCCCTGCTGGACGGCTACCGCGCGGCGGGCTATCGCCGCCTCGTGGCGCTGCGCGGCGACCTGCCCTCCGGCATGGCCTCGCCGGGCGACTTCCGCTACGCGGCCGAGCTGGTGCGGTTCATCCGCGAGCACTCGGGCGATCATTTCCACATTGAAGTGGCCGCCTACCCGGAAACCCATCCGCAGGCCGAGGACGCGCTGGCCGACCTGCGCCACTTCCGGGCCAAGGTGGAAGCCGGCGCGAACGGCGCGATCACCCAGTACTTCTTCAACCCGGACGCCTACTTCCGCTTCGTCGACGACGTGCGCGCGCTGGGGGTCACGGTGCCGATCGTTCCGGGCATCATGCCGATCAGCAATTTCAGCCAGCTCAAGCGTTTTTCCGACATGTGCGGCGCGGAGATCCCGCGCTGGATCGCCAAGCGCATGCAGGCCTTCGGCGATGACGCCGACGCGGTGCGCCAGCTGAGCGCCGAGGTGGTGGCCGGCCTGTGCCGTCGCCTGCTCGACGGCGGCGCGCCGGGGCTGCACTTCTACACGCTGAACCGGGCCCGCCCCACGCTGGCGGTGCTCGATCGACTGCACTGATTGATCATGGTCGCGGCGCTATGCTGCGGCAATGCGTTGGATCACCCTCCTGTTGCTGGTGCTGCTGGCCTCGATCGGCCAGCGCCCGCTGCATGCGCAGGCGTCCGGCATCCATCGCTGCATCGATCGCGCCGGGCATCAGGTCTTTACCGATCGCATGTGCTCGGACCTCGATGCCACGCCGGCACTGCCCACGGGCGACCCCACGATCCGTGCCCCGTTCGCGCTCGAGGAGTACCGCTCGCCGCAGCTGTGCGCAGTGACGCTGGACGACCTGCGTCAGCAACTGGTGGATGCCTTCGACCAGCGCGACCCGAACCAGCTCGCCGGTCTGATGCTGTGGGGCGACTACAGCCGCCGCGGCGCCGCGGCGCAGATGCGAGCGCTGCGCTCGTTGATGCGCCAGCCGCTGCTGGACGTGGTCAACGATAACCCTCGCCGCACGGCGCAAACCGACCCGCCCGACGACGATATCTACGACGCCAGCCAGCCGCTGGGCTTGAACACCGAGCCGTTTCCCTCGGCTGAGGACACCAACACTCGCCTGCCCCCGGCCATCCTGCTGATCACCGGCCCGGCCGACGCCAGCGACGCGACCACCACGACCCGTTTCGCGCTGGTGCACCAGTCCGGCTGCCTGTGGCTGCGCCCGGCCAATTAGTGGCGCAGGGGTCGACCCGTTATCATTAGGGGTCCCCTACGGAGAACCACCATGGCGCAGCAATACCCCGATTGGATCTGGCAGAACGGCGAGATCAAGCCGTGGAAAGACGCCACCACCCACGTGATGTCGCACGCGCTGCATTACGGCTCGTCGGTGTTCGAGGGCATCCGCAGCTACGCGACGCCGGACGGCGCGGCCATTTTCCGCCTCACCGATCACCTCAAGCGCTTGTACCAGTCCGCGCGCATCTACGACATGGTGCTGCCGTACACGCTGGAACAGCTGGCCGCGGCCTGCCGCGACGTGATCAAGAAGAACGGCTTCACGGCAGCGTATCTGCGCCCGGTTGCCTACCGCGGCCTGGGCGGTTTCGGCCTTTCCGCCGAGACGCCGATCGACGTGGCCGTGGCGACCTGGCCGATGGGCCCGTACCTCGGGCCGGAGGCGCTGGAGAAGGGCATCACCGCCTGCGTGTCCAGCTGGCAGCGCTTTGCGCCCAACACCATTCCGGCCGGCGCCAAGGCCGGCGGCAACTACCTCTCCGGCCAGCTGATCGCGCGCGAAGCGCGTCGCCTGGGCTTCGGCGAAGGCATTGCGATGGCCTCCAGCGGCCTGCTCAGCGAGGGCGCCGGCGAGAACCTGTTCCTGGTGTTCGACGGCGTGCTGCACACCACCCCGGCCAGCGCCTCGATCCTCACCGGCATCACCCGCGACACGCTCAAGGTGCTGGCACGCGAGGAAGGCATCGAAGTGGTCGAGCGCGACATTCCGCGCGAATACCTGTACCTGTGCGACGAGCTGCTGATGTGCGGCACCGCCGCGGAAATCACGCCGATCAACTCGGTCGACGGCAAGCAGATCGGCAACGGCACCGCCGGCCGCGTCACCCGCCGCCTGCAGGAGCTCTACTTCGGCCTGTTCGATGGCAGCACGCCGGACAAGTGGGGCTGGCTGGAAGCGGTCTGATTTTTCCGTCGTGCATGCCACGCAAAGAAACGCCCCGCATCACGGGGCGTTTTTTTGCCCCCTGCAGGAGGGGGGATCAGCCGAACGTGATGCTGGCGATGGCGCCGTTGGTGTCGGTGCGCGGCCGCATCGACACCTGCCAGCCGTACAGGTCGCACAGGCGGCGCACGATTGCCAGGCCGAGGCCCGCGCCGCTACCGCCAGCACCTTCGCCGCGCACGCCGCGCTGGAACAGCCGCTCGGCGTCTTCCGGCTTGATGCCCGGGCCGGTGTCGATCACCTCGATGCCGTTGGCGCCCACTTCCACCCGCACTTCGCCATCGAGCGTGTATTTGATCGCGTTGCCGATCAGGTTGGTCAGCGCCACCGACAGCACCGAGGCGGGCGCGTTCACGCTGACCGGCTGGCGCTCGTCCAGATGCACGGCGACCGGCTTGTCGCGGATCTGCGGGCGCTGGCTTTCGATCACGTCGGTGGCGACCTTGGCCACGTCGGTGGTCTCGCCGCGGGTGGGACCGCGGCGCTCGGCGCGCGACAGCAGCAGCAGCGCCTCGATCAGTTCGGTGGCCTGGCGCGAGGCGCGCTCGATGCGCTTGAGGCGCTCGGCCAGCTTGGGCGTGAGATCGGGCGAGCCCTGCAGCAGCTCGGTGGTGCTGGCGATCACCGCCAGCGGCGTGCGCAGCTCGTGGCTGACGTCGGAATTGAATTCGCGGTCGCGCTCGACCATGGAGGTGAGGCGGGCCGCGTAATCGTCCAGCGCCTGCGCCAGCTCACCGACCTCGTCGTCGGCGAAGTGCGGCGCCAGCGGCTCGGCCTTGCCCACCTTGCGAAACTCGCGCAGCCGCTGCGCCAGCTGGCTGACCGGCTTGAGCACCTTGCGCGACAGCCACAGGCCGATCGCCAGTGAGAGCAGGCCGAACAGGAAGACCGCACCGATCACGCTGAAGAGCAGTTGCTGCTTGCCCAGTTCCTCGCGAGTCACGTCATAACGTACAAACCCGATCAGCCCGTACTTGCGACGGACTGCCAGCTTGTAGTGGTGCTTTTTCCCATCGGCATCAATCTCGTAGATGTCGTGGACGCCGCTGTCCAGCGACTGCCAGGCAAGCGGCATGTTGTACAGCGTACGCTCGCTGCGCATCCACGCTTCCAACAGCTCGGATCCTGCCGGTTTGGACGGGTCGCTGTGGACATGCTCCACGGCCTGATCCACGTCCTGTTGCAATGACGCCGTGACCAGCTGATCTTCCACCCGCGTGCGGATGTTCAGCGCCGCAAATGCAAACAGCGCGCTGAGGCCGAAGCCGAACAGCGCGAAAGAAACGACGAGGCGGAACCGCAGCTTACGCCTGGACTGCATCCGGATCGACCATGCGGTAACCGATGCCGTGCCGCGTGTGGATCAGCGGCTTCTCGAACGGCTTGTCGATCGCCGCACGCAATCCATGGATGTGTACCCGCAGCGAGTCGCTGTCCGGCAGCTCCTCGCCCCACACCTTCTGCTCCAGATCCTGCCGGGTCACCACCGACGGGCTCGCTTCCATCAGCGCCTGCAGCAGCTTGAGTCCGATCGGGTTCAACTGGATCGACTTGCCTTCGCGGTTCACCGTGAGCGTATCGAGGTTGAAGGTGAGATCGGACACCTTGAGCACGCGGCTCTGCGGGCCCTTGCCACGGCGCGCCAGCACCTCCAGCCGTGCAGACAGTTCCTGCAGCGCGAACGGCTTGGTCATGTAGTCGTCGGCGCCGGACTCGAAGCCGGTCAGCTTCTGCTCCAGCGCGTCGCGCGCGGTGAGCATCAGGATCGGCGTCTGCTTGTGCGCCTCGTGGCGCAGCTTGCGCGCCACTTCCAGGCCGTCCATGCCGGGCAGCGTGAGGTCCAGCACGATCACGTCGAAATCGTGCACCACGGCCAGGTGCAGGCCAGTCACGCCGTCGCCGGCGAAATCGACCACGTGGTCGCGGTCTTCCAGATAGTCGCCGATGTTGGTCGCGATATCGCTGTTGTCTTCGATCACCAGTACGCGCATGCGCCACTCCGAGCGGTCGGCGCAGGGGCCGGCCTTATGGGTTGCAAGCTTATCAAGCCTGTTGCGGGGAAGGCTGCATCCGAGCTGCGCTCACGCCAGCTGAACGCGTCGCGCGGGCAAAGAAAAAGCCCGGGTGACTGTCCACGCGGGATCAGCACACCCGGGCCCAAGCTACTGCCCCGATACCGAATCTGCTGCCACCAGACCTACAGGTTGAAGTGCCAAGCAAATGCAGTGCCGACGTTATAGGGGGTGGCTGGTTAGGAAGCAGTTAATCGTGCAGGCGCCCAGAGCGACCGTTCAGGCGCTGGCGTTCTGCTCCAGATGCCTGATGATGCAGCCGGACACGTCCACCCCGCTGGCCGCCTCGATGCCTTCCAGCCCCGGCGAGGCATTTACCTCGAGCAACAGCGGGCCGCGATCGGAGCGCAGCAGATCGACGCCGGCGATGCCCAGTCCCAGCGCCTGCGCAGCGCGTACGGCGATCTTTTTTTCCTGCACGCTGAGCGTGGCTTTCACCGCGGTGCCGCCACGATGCAGGTTGGCGCGGAACTCCCCCGGGCTGGCGTCGCGCTGCATTGCCGCCACCACCTTGTTGCCCACCACGAAACAGCGCAGGTCGCTGCCCTTGGCCTCGGCGATGAACTCCTGCACCAGAAAGTTGGCGTACAGGCCGCGGAACGCCTCGATCACGCTCTGCGACGCGCTGCGCTTCTCCGCCAGCACCACGCCGGTGCCCTGGCTGCCCTCGTTGAGCTTGATCACGTGCGGCGGCTCGCCAAGCATGGCGAGCACGTCGGTGGTGTCGTCCGGGTTGTCGCCGAACACGGTCACCGGCATCTGCAGGCCGTGCGAGGCGAGGATCTGCAGGCAGCGCAGCTTGTCGCGCGCGCGCAGCACCGCATCGGACGGATTGGGCGTGTACACGCCCATCATCTCCAGCTGGCGCAGCACGGCGGTACCGTAGAACGTGCTCTGCGTGCCGATGCGCGGAATCACCGCATCGATGTCGCGCAGCGCCTTGCCCTTGTAGCGGATCTCCATGTTGCCCGGCGCGATGCGCACGTAGCAGCGCAGCGGATCGAGCACGCGCACCACATGGTTGCGCTCGCGCGCCGCCTCGACCAGGCGCTGGGTGGAATACAGCCGCGTGTTGCGCGAGAGGATGGCTATCTTCATGGGTTGTCCGGCGCCGCGCGGTCCGCGCGCGGCTGGGTGTAGGAGTGCATCGGGTCCACCGCGAAGCGCCCGATCAGGGCGGTGCGGCCGAGCAGCATGGGAAACAGCATGTGACGACGATCGGTCAAGCTGATGTCAATCGGAAACGATTGCCCGGCCAGGCTCACCGAGGTGCGGATGAACCAGCGTTCGCTGCGCCGCCCGCCAGTGTCGGTCACCACGCGCCGGTCCAGCGCCGGCGCCTCGCTGGGCCAGCTGCTGACGCGGCGGCGGCCCGTGCTCACGCTGAAGCGCAGCCAGGTCGCGTCGTCACGGCGAAACGTTTCGAGCGAGTCGATGTGCAGCGCGCTGGATCGCGCCCCCGTGTCGAGCTTGGCCTTCAGGCCGGCGATGCCCAGATCGGGCAGCGCCACGCGCTCCCGCCAGCCGAGGGTGATGACATCCGCCATGGTCAGCGCACGCGTCGGGAGGTGGGGCTCGGGGATCGAGGGGAGTTGGAGCGGGTGAAGGGAATCGAACCCTCGTCAGTAGCTTGGGAAGCTACAGCTCTACCATTGAGCTACACCCGCATCGGCGGCAGATGGTAACCCGCCCGTCGCGCGCGAGGGAAGCGCGAACGCGCAGCCCAACGTCGGCTAAACCGCACATGGCGGGTGGCTGAATCCCGCGCGCGCCGCGGTCCGTTTCGCTGATCGCAGGCCCGGGCGCCGTGCCCATAATGCCGGTGCGGTCATCCCGACCGACCGTGAAACGTTCTACGACACGACCCGACTGCTCGGGCCACCGCTTCCCCGGAGGAAGTCATGCGTCAGTCCTGGATGTCCCGATGCACCGGCACGCGCCTCTGGCCGCGGCTGGGTGCCGTGCTGGCGCTGGCGCTGGCGGTTGGTGCGCTCCACGCGCAGACCGCGTTCGATGAGCGCGACGCCGGCGACCCGCCCGACCGCGTGGCGCGCCTGTCCTATCTTGCCGGCGACGTGGGATTTCTCCCGGCCGGCGCCACCGACTGGAGCGAGGCTTCGGTGAATCGCCCGCTGACCCGTGGCGATCGCCTTGCCGCCGCAGGCGACGCCCGCGTCGAGCTGGAGCTGGACCAGGCCGCCCTGCGGCTGGACCGGGACACCGACCTGGGCGTGCTGCGGCTGGATGATCAGCTGGCCCAGCTGGAACTTACCCGCGGCACGCTCAACCTGTCGGTGCGCTCGCTGGGCCCCGACGAGAGCTACGAGATCGACACCCCCAACGTGGCGCTGGTGGTGAGCTCGCCGGGAGTGTTCCGGGTCGACGTGGATGATCGCGCCGGCACCACCGAGATCACCGCCATCGACGGCCAGGCCACGGTCTACGGCGAGAACGACGCCAGCAGGCAGCTGGTTGGCGGACATCGCTACCGCTTCGACGACAGCTCGCTGGCGCAGGTGGCCGAGTCGTATGCCGGCGCGCGCGACGCGTTCGACCTGTGGAGCGCCGACCGCGACGAGCGCTACGCGCGCGCCACCAGCCGCCAGTACGTGTCCGAGGACGTGATCGGCTACGAGGATCTGGACCGTTATGGCGACTGGCAGCGTGACGATGCCTACGGCCAGGTCTGGTATCCGGCCACCGTCGCCAGCGACTGGGCGCCGTACCGCGACGGCCACTGGGCCTATGTGGCGCCGTGGGGCTGGACCTGGATCGACAATGCGCCGTGGGGCTTCGCGCCTTACCACTACGGTCGCTGGATCAACGTGGCCGGCCGCTGGGGCTGGATTCCGGGGCCGCGCGATCTGCGCGCCGTGTATGCGCCCGCGCTGGTGGCCTTCATCGGCGGCAGCGGCTGGAGCGTGTCGGTGGGCTCCGGCGCACCGATCGGCTGGTTCCCGCTCGGCCCGGGCGACTTCTACAACCCCTGGTATCACGTGAGCGCCGACTACTACCGCCGCGTCAACCGGCACAACCTGCGCTGGGATCGCCATCACGACGACCGCGACGGCTTCGAGCGCTATTTCCACGAGCGCTATCGCCGCTATCGCGAGGGCCGCGACCCGGACGAGCACTACGCCAACCGCCGCGCGCCGCACGGCATTACTGCAGTGTCCCGCGACACCTTTGCGCAGGCGCGCCGCGTGCAGTCCAACCGCCTGCATATCGACCCGGAACGGCTGCGCCACGCACCGGTGCTCGGCCGGGGCGTCGCCGTGACGCCGGTGCGGGCGAACCTGTCCGGCGAGCGCACCCGGCACGGGCGCGCGGTGCCCGCTGCGCGCTTCGATCGTGCGGTGGTCAGCCATCGCGCACCGCCCTCGGACACCGCCCGGGACCACGTCGGCGCCGCCGCCCAGGCAAGTCGTTTTCCGATGGTCCACGGTCGGGCGCAGCCCGAACCGCAGGCGCACACGATGGCGATGCCATCGTCCCGCTACGGACGCGGCCGGACGTTGGCTGGCGAAGGGAATGCAACGCCGGCACGCCCGTCTGCAGCAGCGCCTGCGGCCGTCGGGGCGCCGCGGTTCCCGCTGGCCCGCGGCCGACCGGCAGCCGCACCGCAGGAGCGCGTCGCCGACGTGCCGTCGTCGCGCTTCGTGCGCGGCCGCCCGGCGCCCCGCGATCCCCGCGAGGCATCCCCACGCAGCGGCACGCTGCCGTCGGTGCCGCGATTTGTCCACGCCGGGCAGTTGCCCGCCGCGAGGCCGGCGCCGGCGCGCAGCCGCGCGCCAGGCTACCGCGAGGCCCGCGCGCCCGAAGCCGATCGGCCCGCCGCGCTGCCGGCACCGCCGCCGCGGCTGATGTCGGCCGAACGCCGCGCCGCACCCGCCTGGCGTCAGCCGCGCAGCGAGCCGTCCGTGGTCCGCGCGTCAACTCCACGCCCGAGCGGGCCGGTGGCGGAGCCACGCATGGAGCGGCGCTTCGAACCGCGTTTCCAGACGCGCCAGGCACCGACGCCACCGGCCGCGCGGCCGATGATGCAGGCACCGCGCCAGTCGATGCCGCAGCCGATGCCGCGGCGCATCGAGGCACCTGCGCCACGCGCCGCCGCACCGGCGCAAGGTGCACCGCGCCGGGTGGCGCCGCGCAAGAGCGATGAGGCCATCAACAGCCATCCGGGCGTTGCGCGATTCCAACAGCGCTGAGTGCCGGCGATACAATGGGCGGCCTTGCGATTCGGCCGGCATGCCGCGGGGCGTGCCGGCCGATTGCCTTTCCGACGCGCGCCTCGCGATGCGCCGTCCACGACCCGCGGACCCTCGATGACTGACCAGCCCGACCACGACGACACTCCGTCGGCCGACCCCGACAGCCCGGCATACCTGCGCCGCATCCGCAGCTTCGTGCTGCGCGAGGGGCGCATGACGCCGGCGCAGCAGCGCGCGTTCGATGCGCACTGGTCACGCTACGGACTGGACTATCGCGGTGAGCCGCGCGACTTCACCGCCGCGTTCGGCCGCCGTGCGCCGCGGGTGCTGGAAATCGGCTTCGGCAACGGCGAGGCGCTGGCGTGGGCGAGCGAGCACGATGCGGGGCGCGACTTCATCGGCGTGGAGGTGCACGGCCCCGGCGTGGGCCGGCTGATGAACGCGCTAGCCGCGCGCGACGCGAGCAACGTGCGGCTGTACAAGCACGACGCGGTGGAAGTGCTGGAGCACGAGATCGCGCCGGGCACGCTGGCCGAGGCGCGCATCTGGTTTCCCGACCCCTGGCACAAGAAGCGCCACAACAAGCGACGCATCGTGCAGCCGGAGTTCGTCGCCCTGCTCGCCTCGCGCATGGCGCCAGACGGCCTGCTGCACCTGGCCACCGACTGGCAGGCGTATGCCGAGCACATGCTTGAGGTGATGGAATCCGCGCCGGACTGGCGCAACGCGGCAGCCCCGGGGGCGTTCGCCGAGAAGCCCGCCTGGCGCATCGAGACCCACTTCGAGCGGCGCGGCCTCAAGCTCGGCCACGGCGTGTGGGATCTGCTCTACCGCCGGCGTTGAGCCTTGCATGCGATGCGGATCGCCAGCAGCGCGGCCGGCCCGCCTATACTGCGGCTTGATCCAGCAAGGGGGCGTCGCGTGAGGTCCAGTTCGCACCACCGCATGCCCTCCGGCAGCCTGGCCTTGCGACCGCGCCCCGTGCGCGCCCCGATCCGGCGAGACACCCTCCTGTGGGACTGACCCTCACTCCCGAAATGATCCTGGTGCTGGTCCTGGTGGGCTTCACCATGCTCATGCTGGTGCTGGAATGGATCCGCGCCGACATGGTGGCGCTGCTGGTGGTGGTGGTGATCGGCCTGACCGGCCTGATTCCTTCCGATCGCGTGTTCAACGGGTTCGCCGGCAACGCGGTGATCGCGATCATCGCGATCATGATCATGGGCGCGGGGCTCGACCGCGCCGGCGTGCTGGCGCTCACCGCCAACTTCGTGATGCGCATGGCGCGCGGCGTGGAATCGCGCCTGGGCGTGGTGATCAACTCGGTCACCAGCCTGTTCAGCGCGGTGATTCCCAGCCAGGCGCTGGCGGCGCTGATGATCCCGGTGATCAGCCGCCTGTCCGCGCGCACCGGCGTGCCGATCTCGCGCCTGCTGCTGCCGATGGCGTTCTGCATCCTGGCCGCCACCAACACCACGCTGATTGCCAACTCGCCGCTGATCATCCTCAATGACCTGATCGCCAGCGCCAACAACAATCTGCCCGCGGGCGCCCACACGATCCCGAAGTTCGGCCTGTTCAGCGTGACTCCGGTGGGTCTGGCGCTGGCCGTGGTCGGCGTGGCGTACTTTTATTTCTTCACCCGCAAGCTGCTGCCCGAGCGCGAGGACGACCGCCTCAAGGTGACGCCGGGGCGCACCGAGAGCTATTTCGCGGACACCTACGGCATCGTCGGTGAGACCGCCGAGCTCACCGTGACTGCCGAGAGCCCGCTGGTGGGCATGAGCATCGCCGAGGTGGAACAACTGCACGAGGCGCCGCTGATCCTCGCCATCAAGAGCGGCAACGATGCGCGGATGGCGCCGCCGGGAGACCAGGTGATCTGGGTCGGTTCGGTGCTCGGCGTGCTTGGTCCGCGCGAGCAGCTGGCGCAGTTCGCCAACAACCAGCTGTGCCGGCTGTCGCCGCGCATGCGCCAGCTCACCGAGCTGTTCAACCCGACCCGCGCGGGTATCTCCGAGGCGGTGATTCCACCCAGCTCGCGCTTCATCAAGCAGACCATCGGCGAGCTGCGCCTGCGCAAGCGCTACGGCATTTCGGTGCTGGCGGTGAACCGCGGCGACCGGGTGCTGCGTGACGACATGCGCAACATCAGCCTGCGCGCCGGCGACACGCTGGTGCTGCACTCAAGCTGGCGGGAACTGGCGCAGACCACCGAGGACAAGGACCTGGTGGTGGTCACCGACATCCCCAAGGAGGAGCAGCGTCCCGGCAAGATCTGGCATGCGGTGGGCTTCTTCACGCTGGCCAAGGGCCTGGCGCTGTTCACCAACCTCGATCTGTCGGTGGCGATGATGACCGGCGCGATCGGCATGCTGCTCACCGGCGTGCTGAACATGGACGAGGCCTACAAGGCGATCAACTGGAAGACGATCTTCGTCACCGCCTGCCTGATTCCGCTGGGCTGGTCGATGGATGCGACCGGCACCGCCGCGTGGATTGCGCAGGAAGTGCTGGTCTATCTCGGGCACGCCGCGCCGTGGGTGCTGCAGCTGTCGCTGGCGGTACTGACGCTGCTGTTTTCGCAGGTGATGTCCAACGTGGGCGCCACCGTGATGATGGTGCCCATCGCGATCAGCGTGGCGGTGGCCACCGGCGGCAATCCGTCGGCCTATGCGCTGATCGTGGCGGTGTCTGCGTCCAACACCTTCCTGCTCAGCTCCGGCCATCCCGCGCTGATGATGGTGGCAGGCCCCGGCGGCTATCGCGGCAAGGATTTCCTGCGCGTCGGTGTACCGCTGACGCTGACGGTGCTGCTGGTCACCCTGGTGGTGATCAACCTCATGTTCCGCTGAGCGGGCAGCGCGACGGCAGCGCCGCGCGCGGCGCGCGGGCAAAGACCGCGCCTATCAAAAACACCATCACATGCCGGAAATTTTTTCCGTGATGCGTTGCACGGAATTTGACGGGAAATGCACTTCGCATTCATCGGCGAGGCGGGAAGCTCCCCACGCGTTCCATCACGTGTGGAACAAAAGGCAGGGGGCAGACCTACCTTTTACCTGGTTGCCGCAAGGCGGCCAGGTGGGCCAGTAGGGCTGACTCACCTCAGCAAGACATGGCCTGCGACAAGGACGCTCCCGCCATGCTGCTCCCCCGGCTCTTCGTTTCGTGTGCCACCGCCATCCTGCTTTGCGCCGCCGCGCTGGCCCTGATTTATCGGCACGCACCGGCGCTCGGCCTGCTTGATCGCCCGAACGAGCGCAAGAAACACCTCGGCAACATCCCCCTGATCGGCGGCATTGCCGTGTTCATCGGCCTGCTGTGCGGCGCGTGCGTCGCCGGCCGGGGCGACACCTTCACCTGCAGCATCCTGGGCACGGCCGCCGTGCTGACCCTTACCGGCGCGCTCGACGACCGCTTCGATCTCAGCGTGCGGCTCAGGCTGGTGGTGCAGAGCGCGGCCATCCTCGTGATGATGGGTTTCACCGGTGTGTATATCCGCACGCTGGGCAACCTGTTCGGCGTCGAGCTCGAACTGGGCGTACTGGGCATACCGCTCACGCTGATCGCAGTCATCGGGCTACTCAACGCGTTCAACATGATGGACGGCCTGGATGGACTGGCCGGCATGCTGGCGCTGGTTTCCGTCGGCGCCATTGCCTCGTTCCAGGGCTTTTCGCAGTGGACGAACTTCGGCCTGCTGCTGCTGCTCAGCGCCGCGCTGCTGCCCTATCTGGCTGCGAATCTCGGCCTGGTCGGACGCAAGGTGTTCCTGGGCGATGCCGGCAGCGTGGTGCTGGGCTACCTGCTGGCCTGGACGCTGGTTCGGCTCAGCCAGCAGCCGGCCGCACACCTCACCACGGTGGACGTTCTGTGGTGCGTGGCACTGCCGGTGCTCGACACGCTCGCCGTGATGATCCGCCGCATGCGCGAGCGGCGCTCGCCGTTCAAGCCCGATCGCGGGCATATCCATCACCTGCTGCTCGATGCCGGCATGGGACCACGTGCGGCGCTGGTCACCCTGGTGGCGCTGGCGATCCTCCTGGTGTTGATCGGAACCCAGACCCGCAGGCTCGCGCCCGGCAGCAACCTGCTCGCATTCGGCGCGCTCGCGGTGATCTACATCACCGCCCACAGCCGCGTGCGGCAGCGCCAGCATGCGCGCGTGCTCGGTGGCCAGGCACCGCATGCGGTGCTTGCGCTGGGCGCCACCAGCATTGCCCGACCGCGCCTGCGGCATGAGCGCACGCAAGCGCGCGGAGCCACGGCTGCGCGGTCGACACGCCCACCGGCTGCCTTGCCGTGACCCGCCTGCCTGTTGCCCGGCGCAGCCGTGCGCCTACCTCCGGGTGACCCACCGAAACACGCACCGTTGCAACCACCACAGAAAACCGCTGTTCCCGATGCCGCGTGCACAGGCATGCGACCGGTCCACCCCCACCCGCATGCCGCCATGCTGAAACTGTCCAGGACAGAACGCGATGCGCTCCGCGCGCAGGCCCAGGCGCAGGACGATCACGCGATGAAGGAGTCGGCGCGCCATGCCCGGCTGGTGCTGCTGCTGGCCGAAGGGCACACCTGGGCGGAGATCCGCGACCGGCTGGGCTGCAGCGACAGCTACATCGCACGATGGAGCAAGCGATTTGCCGCCGAACGCCTGGCTGGCCTGTATCCCCGGCATGCCGGGCGCGAACGCTACAAGGTGACCGACAAGCTGGAGCGACGGGTGCTGGAAAAGACCCTGCAGCAGACGCCCACCGACGGCTCGCGCCACTGGTCGTCGCGCAAGCTGGCCGCCGAGCTCGACGGTGCCATATCCCACATGACGGTGGCCAGGATCTGGGCGAGGCACGGCATCCAGCCACAGCGCGTCGACGCCGTCGTATCACCGGATCCGGCCTTCAATGCCAGCGCTGCCGACATTGTGGGGCTGTACCTGAACGGTCCGCGCCATGCCGCCGTCTTTCGCGTGGTCGATGGCTCATCGATGGAGGCCGAGGACGCTCCACCGAAACTGCCGTCGATCCGCGGGCGGCCGGGCATGCTCGCGCTCTATCGATCATTCAGGGCGCGCCAGGAAGAGCCCGTGGTGCCCCGGCCCAAACGCTCCGGTGCCGCCGAACTGGCGGCGTTTCTGGCCAGCGTGGCGGCCCATCGCTCGGCCGGCGAGGAGCTGCACGTGGTCGCCGACCATGCGCCGTCCGACCGCTGCCAATACATGGTGGATCTGCTGGCAGCCCATCCCGAACTGCATCTGCACAGTGCGTCCACCTATGTAAGCTGGATCGGCCAGATGGAGCGCGTGCTGGGGAAGATGGAGCTGGCGCTGATCGCTTCAGGCGCACCCAGCAATGTGCGGGGTTTGAAAACGGCGATGCTGCAGGCCATCCGTCGCAGCAACCAGCGCTCGGCGCTGGTGAAGTGGAGTTACCTGGGCTGACTGCTCGGCAACCACGCATTCCGGCGCACTGATTTCGACTCGCTGAAGAACCCGCGGGCAACCCCGGACCATCCGGGGTTGCCCGCTGCATGAAAAAAACCGATGGGCGGGAGCCAGCGAGGCGCACCGCCCATCGGCGCCTCCCTCAAGGCCTCGGTGAAAGGGTGTTGGAAGCCTGGAAGATGTTGTACGTGGAACTGTCGATCTGCACGTCACGGGCGCTGTTGGTCAGCGTGTAGATGGACTTGTTGTTGGCGTAGAACCAGCGCGTGCTGTTGTACGTAATGGTGTTGCTGGTCACTTTCATGTCGTGCGTGCCCTTGAGCAGGCCGACGCCGTCCAGGCCGTTTTCGGTGATCAGGTTCGCGGCAATCCAGCCTTTCGACGCGCCCATGATCAGCACGCCGAAGCCATGGTTCTGCTTCAAGGTGCTGGACTTCACCACCAGACCGGTGTCGGGGGTGCTCACCACCAGGCCATTGCCCATGTTGCCGATCATCGTCGACTTCTCGATGCGGACATTGCTCGACGCACCCTGGCTCATCGGCTCGATGTCGATACCCGCCTGTGGCGCGGTTCCGTGGGTGTTGCTGAAGATGCTGTTGTAGACAAACACCTTGTCCACCACCGTGAGCGACAGGCCCTGGCGACGATTGTTGTTGGACACGATGTGGTTGATCGTCACGTACGTCGAGGGGACCGCGTTCCCCGCCGAGCCGTTGGCGCCGACGTACACGCCATCACCCCAGCAATCGGACACCTTGAAATCGTGCAGGTAGACGTTTTTCGACGAGCGGACGTCCACCCCCATGCCCCACTCGCCGCTGGTGCCGATGTGCTTGACGCGCTCGCCGATGATCTGGCCGCCAGTCACTTCCACATCGCTCACGCCCCATACCCTGACCACGTAGGAACGACCCTGATTGTTGGGAATCGCCACCAGCTGGGCGGACGGGTCCAGCTTCAGCCGGGTGTGCGAGCGCATCCTGATCGAGCTCAGGGCGTTGATCATGTAGCGGCCGGCCGGCACCGTCACGGTACCGCCGGTGGACGGCAGCGAGTTGATCGCCGCCTGGAAGGCAGCGGTATCGTCATGCACGCCGTCGCCGCGGGCGCCGGCGTTGCGTACGTTCACGCTGGTCGAACCGACCGCCACCGACGGAGTGGGCGTCCACCAGACGGCAGCGCTGGCCGGCAGGGCGACCAGGCCAAGAGCGAGCGCCAGGCCGGAGGCGAGCAGGCGACGCGGACGGGCAGCGTTTTCACGGCGGGCGGGCAGCGCCTGCGCCGCGGTGCGGAAGGAAGGGAGGCCGGCGGCGGCAGCGGAAAAATCAAACGGCGTACGGTTCATGAAGAAGCTCTCGCGTGACGGGGAAGTGATGACGCTTATTCACCATGCCTCAACGCCACTGTCACGAAACGTGCGCAATTTCACGCAATAAAAGTTTCCTATCTAATTGATTTTTCTGAATTTGTTACGCTGTATTCGGTAGTGGAAAGGCGCAACGAACCAGCCTTCGCACAGCACTTTCCCGGCACCGCTCCGATCGCTGCTGCTCCCGGCATGAGGCCGGGAGCAGCAGCCGTGGCGAGCTGCCTCAGGGCTTGGGCGACAGCTTGTTGGAGGCCAGATAGATGTTGCGGGTGGAGCTGTCGATCTGCACGTCGCGGGCACTCTTGGTGAGCGTGTAGATGGACTTGCGGTTGGCGTAGAACCAGCGCGTGCTGTTGTAGGTAATGGTGTTGCCGGTGATCTTCACGTCGTGCGTGGTGGAGGTCATCGCCACACCATCGAGCCCGTTTTCATTGATCTGGTTCACGCCGATCGACGAGCTCGCGAGGCCGATGCCGAGGACACCGTAGCCGTGGTTTTTCTTGATCGTGTTCGACGCCACCACCACGCCGGCGATGTTTCCATGCATCACCAGCCCGTTGCCGGCGTTACCCGCGAGCGTGGTCTTCTCGATCCGGATAGTCCTTGACGGACCCTGCGTCTGAGGCTCGATGTCGATACCCGATTGCGGCATGGTTCCGCTGGTATTGAGGAAGGCGCTGTTGAGCACGTAGACGCGCTGCACCGGGCCGACCGAAAGGCCCTGGCGACGGTTGCCGCTCGAGGTCACGTGGTTGAGCGTGATGTCACTGGATGGAACCGCGCTTCCGGCCGGTCCGATGGCACCGATGTAGACGCCATCGCCCCAGCAGCTGGAGATCTTCAGGTCATGCGCGAAGACCTTGCTCGACGCGCGGATGTCCAGCCCCATGCCCCACTCGCCAGTGGTGCCGATATGCCGGGCGCGTTCGCCCACGATTTTCCCGCCGACGACCTCGACGTTGTTCACGCGCCACGCCTTGATCACATACGAACGCGTCTGGTTGTTGGGAATGGCCACCAGCTGGGCCAGCGGATCCATCTTCAGGCGCGTGTGCGAACGCAGGTTGATCGATTTCAGCGCGTTGATGCGGTAGGTGCCGGCCGGCACGAAGACCGTGCCGCCGCTGCTGGGCAGGGCATTGATGGCGGCCTGGATGCCGGCGGTGTCGTCATGGACGCCGTCGCCGCGGGCACCCGTATTGCGCACGTTGATGCTCTTGGAGCCGATCGTGAGCGACGGCGAAGAGGTCCACCAGTTGGTCGCCGACGCCGGCAGCGCAACCGCGGCCAGGGCGAGCGAGGAAAGAGCCAGTACGAGGGGTTTTCGGAGATGGCGGGAGGGGCGAACGTCAGCCCGGGTAAAGCGAAAATCAATAGCGGATGAGGGAGTACGGTTGTTTTTTTGAAAGATCACGAGAAACCTTTGGAATGGCTGAGGGAGGCGCCACCTTCGCGACGCCGAACCCGTCCTGCGCGGACGAACGTTCAGCGGGTCGAAGCTGGCCCGCGCCAAGGTAGGTGGATTGGCCCGGAACGGGCTGAATCGTGCACCTCCAGATCGACAGTGAATCGCCACTATTCTTTGTGCCGAAAGGCCTCAGGCAACCTGAATCAGGGGGTGAGAAGACCGTGAAGGAGGCGCAAGGAGGGAGCGAGGCACCTTGCCTTCTTCATCGAAGGGACATCCACGGCGGTGAACGCGTGCCCACGCCCGGTGCGTCGGCGGCGGGAAGCCCGGGCCCTCCCCGCCGGAGCCCTCGGGCGGGATCCCATGCCGGGCCCATCCATGTGCCCTCCCCGCATGCGCCATCATCCCCGTGGGCTGCGCACGAACAGGGCCGGTGACGCCTGCGTCTGATCGATCAGGGCATCCCGGGGGTGACGCCCTGCGGCCGGCACGCTGCGCTCACGCCGCCGCAGAACCCGTCAGCGAATGAGCGGCTTGTGGGGATAGTCGATGGTGCGCACGCGGCGTCGCCGAGTCCTGGCTGCCGTCGGCAGCAGCTCGCCGTAGACATCCACCGTCTGCTGGATCACCAGCCGCTCGTCGAAATCACTCAGTGCCCGCTGGCGGGCGGACCGCCCCAGCCGCTCCAGCAACGCGCGGTCGTCGTCCAGCATGATGATGCGCTGGGCCAGCGCAAGCGCGTCGCGTGGCGGCACGCGCAGCCCGTCGCTGCCGTGCTCGGTGACCACCTCGCGGCAGCCGGGAAAATCCGTGGTGACGATGGCCAGGCCGCTGGCCGCCGCCTCGATCAGGCTCTTGGGCACGCCCTCGCGGTAGTAGCTGGGCAACACCATCACATGCACCGAGCGAAGCAGCGCCGGCATGTCATCCACGTGGCCGAGCCACGTCACCAGACCGGCGTCATTCCACCCTTGCGCATCGGCATGGCTGACCGAGCGGGGATTGCCCGGGTCGGGCGTGCCGGCGAGCACAAACTCGACCTCCCGACCCTGCGCGCGCAGATGCTTCGCTGCATCCACGAACTCCTGAACGCCCTTTTCCCACAGCAGGCGGGCGGCCAGCAGCACGCGCAGGCGACCGCCGGCGGCAGGCGCCGGATCGGCGGGACGAAAGCGCGTCGTGTCGACGCCCGAGCTGCGGATCATGCGCACCCGGTGCGGGGCGATCAGCCGTGCATCGGCAAACGCTGCCGCATCGTCGGGGTTCTGCAGGATCAGCAGCGAGCGCCGGTGGCCCAGCGTCACGCGCAGCAGCAGCTTGACCAGGGGGCGCAGCGCGCGCGCCTTGGCCCGATCGCTGGTGAACACGTAGCCCATGCCGGCCACCGCGTTGACCACCGCCGGTACCCGCGCCACGCGCGCGGCCAGCGCCCCGTAGACCGCGCACTTCACCGTGAAGCTGTGCAGCAGGTCGGGACGTTCGCGCCGCAGCAGCCGTGCCAGATGCCACCAGGTGGCAGCCTCGCGCAGCGGGTTGAGGCTGGCGCGATCCATCGGCAGGGTCACCCAGCGCAGGCCGTGCGAGGCGAACCGCGCACCGAAGGGCCCCGGCGGCGAGAGCATCACCACCTCGTGCCCGTCCCGCTTCAGGCGCAGCGCCGTGGAGAGGCGGAAGTTGTAGAGGTACCAGTCGGTATTGGCGAACAGGACGAATTTCATCGGCGCTCCGTGGCTCTGCAGGTGTTCCTTGCCGGCATCGCCCCGGCTGCGCTCGCGGTCTTGCCCAGTGCAATCCCGCTACGAGCGTTTTCACCGCACGGCGCGCAGTGGGCGCCGCTACCGCAGGTAGCGGTTGTCGTCCAGCACGGTCGCCTGCGCGCCGTCATCCACCTTGAGGTCCCGGTTTCCACGCGGCACGCGCTCGCCGGCCAGCGTGCGCATGGCCTGCTTGATCGCCTCGTGCACATAGCGCGTGCCGTTGTCGCCGAAGGTGTTGCCGGCGACCACGCAGGTACGCACGTCGCCGCGCAGCAGGGTTCCGCTGAGTCCGTTGTGGACAATCGTGTTGTTCGCCAGCGTGACCTGCCGGGTGCCGCCGACCATCACGCCGTAGCCGCGGTTGTCGCGGATCTCGCAGTGCTCCAGCCGCAGCCGCACCACGTTGGGGCCCGAGATCGAGATGCCGCTGCCCTGGTTGTCGGTGAGCGTGCAGCGGGAGATCAGCACATCCTCGGTGCCCATCTTCAGCGTGCCGGGCTCCACGTCGATGCCGCATCCCGGCAGCGTGCCGCCGGTGCCGATGAACTGGCAGTCGCGCACGGTGACCCGTCGCGACGAAGTGATGGACAGTCCCTGCCGGCGATTGCCCCGGCACACGACCCGCTCGATGCTGATGTCGCTTGCGACCCGCCGCGGCCGGCCGCGGACGAAGATGGTGCCGATGCAGATGCCGTCGCCCCAGCACGCGGAGACGTCAATGTCGCGAATGCTCACGTCGCGCGCGCCGCTCACCGCAATGCCGTGGCCCCATTCGCCCTCGCTGCCCAGGTGCCCTGCCCGTTCGCCGATGATGCGGCCGCCGCGAACGCTGGCCCCGTCCACGCCCCGGATCAGGATCACCGCATAGCGCCCGAGCGCATTGGGCCTTGCCAGCAGCTGCGCATCGGCATCCATCACCAGCTGCGTGTGCGAGCGCAGCCGCACGGACCGCCCGGCGTCGATCAGGTAGCGGCCGGCCGGCACGCTGACCGTGCCCCCGGATTCCGGCAGCGCATCGATCGCTGCCTGGAAGGCTGCGGTGTCGTCATGCACGCCGTCGCCCACCGCACCGTGGCGGCGAACGTCGTTTGAAGTGCCTGCCCCAGCCGTCCCGGCAGCGGCATGGGGTGCAGCCGCCACACCGGCACTGGCCATGCCAGGCAACACCAGCGCCGGCAGCGTCAGCCAGCATGCCCGCCGCAGGAACTCGCGCCGCTCAACGCAGGCCGCCTCGTCCGACTCCGCGCCGGTCATGGCGAGGCACCGCCGTCCGCGTCCGCCAGGGCGCCATCAAAGCGATGCAGCAGCCACGGCAGCAGGATCGCCAGCAGGTAGAACTTGGAGGCGAAGTATTTGTTGTCGAACTGATGCCTGTAGCGCTCCAGCCACGCCGGGGCGCCCGGCACCAATGCGCGCGTTTGCCCGGCCATGGTCCACACCTCGTCGAACCGCTCGCGTGCCAGGCCGCAGATGTCGAAGCGGAATGACCCCTTGGCGGCCACGTAGGGCAGGCTGCCGAACCGGCGCGCAATGTGCTTGCGCACCAGCACCTTGTTGACTCCACCGGGGCCGATCAGGTGCTCGTCCGGCACCTCGCGGAACACCCACTCGCACAGCGGGCCGTCGCAGTACGGGTACACCACGCGCAGGTCGAGCGCGCTGGCCACGTACATGCCCTTGGCGAACAACGCCGGTTCCAGGATCGTCGCCGAGATGCGTCGCTGCGCCTCGGCCGAACAGGCCGCGTCGATGTCGGCGCGGAAAAGCTCGAGCCGCTGTCGCGACAGCCAGGACAGCGGATGCCCCAGCAGTTGATCCACTTCCGCGTCGGTGAAGCGCGAGCCCGGATAGAAGCGCTCGAACGGATCCATCTGCAGCGTTCCCAGCACGTACGACATCCGGAAGCTGTCGCGCAGCAGCGGCATGCGCAGCAGCGCCGCCGGCAATCGCACGCGCCGTGCCAGCGAGCCGAGCAGCTTCTGCTTGCCGCTGGGAGGCACGCCGAAGTAGGGATCCGAGCCCAGGCCATCGACGATGCCATCACCGCCGCTGGCGGCGATGTCGGTGGCCAGATCGCAGTAGGAGAGCAGCGCAAAATCGCCGGTGATCAGCGGCATGCGGGGCAGCATGGCGAGATAGCGGTCGTAGGCGCGCCCGGGATCACAGGTCAGCGACTCGTGCCGCAGGCCGAGCTTCTGCGCGATCCGCCGCGCCGAGTCCACCTCGTTCTCTTCCTGCCCGCCCAGATAGGTGATGCAGGTGGTCCGCGGGGCCATCTCGGATATCGCGATCGCCAGCGAGGTAGAGTCCTTGCCGCCGCTTTGCAGCAGATACGGCGCGCCCATGCCCGCGGTGGAGCGCACGATCGCCTGGCACAGCAGGCGGTGATAGGTATCGATCAGCTGCTGGCCGTCGACCACATGGGCGA
This sequence comes from Dyella sp., assembly GCA_036279335.1. Classification (GTDB taxonomy): domain Bacteria; phylum Pseudomonadota; class Gammaproteobacteria; order Xanthomonadales; family Rhodanobacteraceae; genus Dyella_A. Next base: position 14,220 of record DASUJJ010000254.1, on the reverse strand, counting down.
GTGGCCGCGTCACCGCCGCCGACTGCCGCTCGAAATGGAACGTCGGCGAATCGTGCAGATTCTGCTGCGGCGAAAAACCGGTGGTGGCAAGTTTGACGTTGCGGAAGATCGAATGCGGCGGATAGACAAAAGCGTTGCGCAGCAGATCGGCGATGGACACCGGATCGAGGTTTTCCGCATGCCCCGGCATGCCCTGGACCGCCTTGAAATCCGCCTCGACGGCGTGCGGCGACGCGTTGATCTGGATGCGCTGTGCCAGCGCCCTGCCCGGGCCGTCATGCCTTGGGTGTGACTGGTAGTCGTGCGGGGCGTTCATGGGTTGCGTCCTCTTTGGCCACGCGGGCATCGTGCGCCGGCCTCCCGGCTTGATCCGACTTGTTGCGCGCGCTGCCTGCGGCAGTTCCTCCAGGCACCGGCGGGCGTGCGCCTCAGGCACCACCGAGGGGATCACCGGTGGGCCTCGGGTGATGTCACGGGAAGCTGCTTCGCGCACGTCGATCATTTCCATCAGCAGTCGCGCGCAGAGGGGTCGGTCGCGCCGATGCGGCTCAGCAGCCACGGCAGCGTCACCGCCAGCAGGTAGAACTTGGAGGCGAAGTACTTGTTGCCCAGCTGGTGGCGGTAGCGCTCCAGCCAGCGCGTGGCGCCGGGCATCAGCGACTGCGCCTGCCGGGCAAAGTCGTGCACCTGATCGAAGCGTTCGGCCAGTCCGCAGACGTCGAAGCGGAACGAGCCCTTGATCCTGACGTAGGGCAGCTTGCGGAACTGGCGGGCGATATGGCGCCGCACCAGCACCTTGTTCACTCCGCCGCGGCCGATCAGCAGGTGGTTCGGCACCTGGCGAAAGATCCATTCGCGCAGCGATGCATCGCAATAGGGATAGCCCAGCTGCAGGCCCATCGCCGCGGTGGTGTACATGCCCTTGCCGAAGGTGGCCGCCTCCACGATGGTCGCCGCCACCCGACGCCGCGCCTCCAGCGTCGGTGCCGCGGTGATGTCCGCGCGGAACAGTTCAATGCGCCGGCGTGACGTGGCGGCCATGGGCAGGCAGAGCAGCTCATCGACTTCCCGATCGGTGAAGCGCGAGCCGGGGAAGGTCCGCTCGAAGTGATCCATCTGCAGCGAACCCAGCGCGTACGACAGCGCAAAATGGCGGCCGACAAACGATGAATGCAGCACGCGCTCGGGCACGCGCAGGCGCCTGGCCAGCGCCCCGCGCAGCAACTGCGGCCAGCGCAGCGGAAGCCCGAAATAGGGGTCCGATCCGATCGCATCGAGCACGCCGTCGCTCCCGCTGCCGGCGATCTCGGTCACCAGGTCGGCGTAGGACAGCATGGCGAAATCGGCGGTGAGCAGCGGCATGTGCGGCACCATCGCCAGGTAGCGGTCGTAGGCACGCCCCGGGTCGCACACCAGCGTCTCATGCCGAAGCCCGAGCTGGCGCGCGACGTGCCGCGCCGACTCCACCTCGTTCTCCTCGTGGCCGCCCAGGTAGGTCATGCACGTGGCGTCGGGGCGGACCTCGGCCAGTGCGATCGCGATCGAGGTGGAATCCTTGCCTCCGCTCTGCAGCAGGACGGGCGCGCGCATGCCCGCGCCGGCACGAGCCACCGCCTCGCATAGCAGCTGGTGATAGCGCTCCACCAGCATCGGCTCGTCGGCCGCAGCCACGGTCGGACGCGGGGGAGCATTCGAGGATTGATAGGGAAAATGAAAGTGCGGCTGCGCGTACAGATCCTGATCCGACTCGAAGCCGGAGATGGCGATCTTGACGTCGGTGAAGATTGAATGCGGCGGATAGACAAAACCGTTGCGCAGCAGGTCGGCAATCGACACCAGGTCTATGGGGGTCTCGCGTGGTGGCTCATCACGCAGCGGCGAGAAATCGATGCGGCATCCATCGGGCGCGGCCACGAGCTGGATCGGGCCGCGGGTGGCGGGCGCTGTCGGCGGCCTCGGATAACGCAGCGGCGGCGAGCTCATATCACCACCAGGTGCAGCACGTAGTAGCAGAACACCCCACTGGCCGGAATCAGCGCCAGCCGGATCAACAGCGGATGGCGCAAGGCCGACAGGCGCGAATGGCAGGCCATGGCCGCGACGATGAACGAGGCGGCGATCCACGGCATCAGCAGGTAGCGGTTGGAATAGTTGCCCCAGCCCACCGCCAGGAAGGGCAGCACCATGGTCATGTACACCGCGGCGCTGCGCTTGATGCGCTCGTCGAAGGGCTCGCGCACCAGCCGCGCCGCCAGGAAGGGGAGCAGGTACCAGAACAGCGAGAACACCGCGAAATCCAGCCGCACGCCCGCCCGGTACACCGCGCCGGAGCTGTAGCTCATCACCGCGCCGTAGACCGGCGGCGCCAGCGTGCGCACCGCCAGCATCGAGAGCCCCGAGCAGTACGCCAGGAACGCCACCGCCGCGAGAATCCGCTGCGTGCGCAGCTTGAGCAGCAGCACCGGCGCAAAGCCCAGATAGATCAGCGACGAGTAGTGCAGGCTGCTGGCCAGCGCGCCGAGCAGCAGGAAACTGCGCCACTGGCGACGGTGGAAAGCCAGCAGCGCGGCAAACACCAGCGGTGCCGCCAGACCCTGGCGTACCGCGTTGATCGACGCATTGACGAACATCGGCGAGACGAACAGCAACACCGTCACCGCGCTGAGAAACGTGAGGAACTCGCGGTGTGAGCCGAGATACCCCAGGTACTTCCGCGCGGTGACCGCCGCACCGGTCAGCAGCACCAGGAACAGCGTGGCCTGGTAGCCCACCACGCCCATGCCGAGGCTGCTGCTGATGCGGGTGAGCGCCACGAAGCCGGGCTCGAAGCGCGTGGCCACCTCGCCGTGGCGCATCGCCAGAAACACCCATGCGTAGATGTGCGTGTCGGTGCCGACGTCCTCGGCGCGAAGACTCACCACCGCGGTGGCAGCCAGCCAGGCGGCCGCCAGCAACAGCAGGGTGACCACAGCCCGGGCATTGGCCGCGGCCGAGTCGCCGAAGCCCGGCACGGCTGCAGGCGAGCTCACCAGACCTTCGTTGATGGTCATGGCGTCAATTCCCCTGGCCATTGCGGCTGGTGCGCTGGCGCCGCAAAAAAGTCAGCACGTGGCGGCGCGCGTAGCGGACCACCGCATAGGCATGGGTCGCGAGCAGTTCGGTGCGACCCACCAGGCCCTGGGCGTACAGTGCTCGGCGCACGTCCCACCCGGCTTCCTGCATGGCGGCCAGGTCGCCGCTGAGCCCGCCCTCGCCAAAAGGTTGCTTGTGCCCGGATACCAGGACCTGGCGAATCGTCACGCAGCGATAGCCCGACAGCAGGATCTGCCCCCACAGCAGGGAATCCTCCGCGCGGCGGCGGCTCTCGTCGAAGCGAAACGGAAGATCCCGGCGCAGCATCACCGAGGGGGTGGGAAACCCGGTGCGCAAGCGCAACAGGCGCCGCGGCATCTTGACGATCTTGAAGGGATACTTCAGCGCCGGCGGCGGTGCGGAACGTGACTGCACGTTCATCAGATGCGAAATCATCGCGATATCCGGATCGGCATGGAGCACCGCCATCTGCAGTTCGATCTTGCGCGGATGCCAGCTGTCGTCGGCATCGAGGAAGGCAATCCATGGTTGGCTGGCGTGCGCCCAACCCTTGTTCCGGGCGGCGGACGGCCCTCCGTTGACGGGCAAGGCAAACACCTTCACCCAGCCGTGCGGGTAGCTCCGTGCCACCTGGTGCAGGCAATCGAGCGTGTCATCGCCGCTGGCGTCGTCGACCAGCAGTACTTCGGCGGGCCGCAGCGTCTGCGCGGCGACCCGGGCGACCGCGCTGACGATCGTTGCCGCACAGCGGAAGCAGGGCACCACCACGCTGACCGGTGCCACCGGCCGGTCGGCGGCTGGCGCGCGGTCCTGGATGGGCAGGTTCAAGACGGGTGATTTCATGGCAGACGATGACCTTTCAATGCACCAGCGAATCGGAGACGCGCGCCGCGGCAACGCGCGCCATGGCCCGCCATTCGCCCAGCCGGCGAGTCAGCGTGTCGCGCAGCCGGTGCTCTTCCTGCATCAGCCAGCCCAGCGCCTTGCGCAGCGACATCGCCGAGACGTCCGGCGTCTGCAGCACCATCTCCTCGCTGCCGAACAGATCGCGGTTGATGCCGCGCGCCTTCACGCTGTAGGCAATCGAGATGGTCGGCACGCCGCTGGATAGCGCCGCGATGGTCGCGTGGGTACGCGCACCGATGAAGAAATCCAGCTGGCTGATGACGTACTTGGTCTGTGCGGCGTTGAAGTGGCCGGGCATCAGCGTCACCGCGCGGCCCAGGTCGGCGAGCTGGTCGAGCAGCGGCCGCATGTAATCGGAGTCGCCGCCGTGACCCTCCGCGCTGAGCGGATTGACGTGCGGCACCAGCAGCACGCTCATCCCCAGCGCGGTGACCACGTGGCGGATGAAATCACCCGCCTCGGCCCGCAGATCGTGACCGGGCCGGCGATAGCGCTCGATCAGCGAGCTGAGGTTGAGGCCCAGCACCCGGCCGCCGCCATCGGGCCAGAAGCTGTCCAGCGCCACCGGCTCGGGGACCAGCACGAACGCCGGATCAGCCATGCGGATCACGTTGCCCAGGCCCAGCTTGCCGGTGAGGTAGTCGTAGCTGACCGACTCGCGCGCCGCCACGTGACGCATGCGCGCGAGATGCCGGGCCATCGGCGCCATCAGCCCGGGCGCGCGGTCGAACGGTCCCACCGAACCGCCCCACAGCACCACCGGCTTGCCCATGTCCATCGCGCAGCGGTCCACCGCCATGATGGGCGAGGGAATGCGGTAGTCGAGCGAGTAGTTGTCGCCTCCCACCGCCAGCACCGCGTCCACGCTGGCCAGGTCGTGGCGCAACCACGACGGCATCGGGAATGGCCAGCGGGCACCCTGCAGCGGGGGCAACGGCAGCCGCTGCAGCTGCACCCAGTAGCGTGCTTCGTGCGGCTGGTAGGCGCGCACGAAGCGCACCCCGCGGGCTGCCGCCTGCGGCCACTGGATGGCGTCGCGCCCACGGTCGGTGGCGGGCACGAGGACTTCGACTTCGCCGAACTGCTCGGTGAGCAGATCCACCGTGCTGCGCACGATCGCCTCGCAGCCGCGATTGTCGAAGGTGCGCTGCCCGGAGAGGTAGAAACGCTTCATGCGTGGTCGTCCAGAAAGGTGAGGATGCTGTCCACGGGACGGCGCGCCGAATAGCACACCTTGAGTTTTTCGCTGGCGTGGCCGACCGCCATCATGGTGATCACGGTATGCGCGTCATCCAGCGCCACGACCCGGCGCAGGCGCCGGTCGTCGCGGGCGCCGCGGCTCCAGTTGAGGAGGCACGAGGCGAGCCCCAGCGCATGCAGCGCCAGCGACAGCGACATCGCGAACATGCCGCCGTCCACCCAGTGCTGGAAGCGCTCGCCGTGCGTGTCGAAGGCGCGCAGGTCGGCGGTGATGATCAGCAGGCACGGCACCTCGTGGCCGAAGCCGCGGTTGCCGTTCTGCAGGGCGAGCGCGCGATCGATGCTGTCGCGCGAATCCATCTGGTAGACGTGCCACGCCTGGCGGTTGCACACCGAAGGCGTACGCATCGCCAGCTTGATGGCGCGCCGGAGCAGCTCGCGCGGCACCGGCGCGGCACGGAAGTCGCGCACGGAATGACGCGAGAAGAAGAACCGCTCGGGGTCGTCCAGCCGGCCAGCCAGCAGCTGCTGCGCATCGAGCTCGATCACCCCGCCCTCGATCGACTCTTCCCGCACGTGCTGCAGGAACGCCTCGACCCGCCGCGCCGTCTCGCCGCCGCCGTCGGCGGTGGCCGCGAAATCGCGCAACACCTTCACGCCCACCGTCTCGTGATACCCGCGCTCCACCGCAACGGCATCCGCGCGACCGAGCAGGTGCACCAGGTTGCCCGCGGCCTCCCAGCCCGAGCCGGCGCGGCGCTCGCGGAAGCTCAGGCTTTTTTCCAGCTGGTGGTAGGTTTTCACCGCCTTGTAGTCGCGCTTGCGCCGGTCGGCCTGCCCGCGCCAGCCGCTGTAGCGCACAAAGCGCGAAAAGTCGTAGGCAAACCCGTTGAACGCCCACAGCAGATTGTGCAGCGGACGGATCACGCGCTTGAGGCGCGGCGAAGAGATCATGACGCGCGCTCCCGCGGCGGATGGAACAGGCGCACCCCGGCATAGAGCGCCAGCAGCAGCACCCCCTCGCCAATCACCGTCGCCATCGCGGCGCCGATTTCATGACGGGAGGGGATCAGCAGCACGTTGAGCACGATCACCACGAGGGCACACAGCGCCATGGCGAACACGCGATAGCGCATGTGCCGCTCATTGAGCAGGGCGGAGCCCACGCTGGTGGACATGAAGCGGATCGGCACGCACCAGGCCAGCACCAGCAGCACCGGCACCACGGCGCGGTACTTTTCGCCGAACGCCAGCGGCACGGCCCACGGCGCCAGCAGGGCCACCAGCGCACCCAAGGCGATCCCGGCCAGCAGCATGACCCCGTTGCCGCGGCGATACACCAGCCAGAACTTCTTCGGATCGTGCACCGCCCAGCGGTGCTGCTTGGACAGCAGATATTTCTGGAACACGGTGGCGGGAATCAGGTAGATCGCCGTCATCACCGCCAGCGCGATGCCGAAGATGCCGGCCTGCACGTTGCCGTCGAAATACTTCACCAGCACCGTGCTGATCTGGAAGAACACCGTATACAGGACCCCGGACAGGCCGAATGCCCAGGCCTGCGACCACACCGCCCACGCGCGCGGCGGATCCGCCGGGCGCTGCCCGATTCCGGCATGCAGCGGCGGACGCGGGCCGTGCCCGTGCAGCACCATCTCGCCGCGCAGCATCGCCCTCATCTGCGGCGCCGCCAGCGCCGCCACGCCGAGCGAGATCACGGCATAGCCCGACGCAACGAAGCGGCCGGCCAGCGTCGGCACCAGCAACAGCGCGATCGCCACCAGCAGGCGGCTGCCCGGAGTCGCCAGCTGCCATGCCGCCAGCGCGCCGTGGCGTTCCTCCAGGCGCAGCTTGGTGCCGATCAGCGATGCCGCCAGCACGCCCAGCACCACCGGCAGCAGGATGATCAGGGTGGCGGCCGCATCGGCCGGCGCACCGCTCGCCGCCCATCCCGCAATGAGCAGCATCGTCAGCGCGGTGGTGACGGCGAGGAAGCGCAGCGAGGGACGCAGCCAGCGATCGGCCGTCCATCCCTCGGCGCCGTACACCTTCAGCCAGAACTGGGCGAGCCCGAAACCGGCCAGCGGCGCGACCATGGTCACCACCGCCAGCGAGGAGGTGAACAGGCCGTACTCGGCCGGCCCCAGCTCGCGTGCCAGCAGCGCCTGGGTGAAGAACGTCATGCCCGCGCCGAGCGCCGTGGCCAGCCACAGCAGCGAGATGGCGCCCGCGACACGGTGCCAGCCCCGTGGCAGGTAGGCCATCAGCCCGCGTTGCGGAAGTACCGAAGCCATGGCTCGTTTCACACCGACGCCAGCGAGTGGGCCGGGGCCGCCAGCGGCGGCGCGACGAACGCGTTCGCGCTGGCGTCCAGCGAGCGGCCGCGGCCGATCCCGTAATACGCCAGCCCCGCCCGCTCGACTGCCTCCGGATCGTAGAGATTGCGCCCGTCGAAGATCACCGGCTCGCGCAGGGCACCGCGGATGCGCGCCAGGTCGGGGCTGCGGAACAGCTTCCATTCGGTCACCACCACCAGCACGTCGGCACCGTCCAGCGCCTGGTAGGGCTGCTCGCAGATCACCAGGTCGGCGCGTTCGCCACACAGCCGGCGCGCCTGGTCGGCCGCCTGCGGATCATGCGCACGCACGCTGGCGCCGGCGTTCCACAGGGCCTGCATCAGGTGGAGGCTCGGCGCCTCGCGCATGTCATCGGTGTCGGGCTTGAACGCCAGCCCCCACAGCGCCACCGTCTTGCCTTGCAGGCGGCCGGCGAAATGCTGGTGGATGAGTTCGAACAGCCTGAGCTTCTGCGCGTGATTGACCGCTTCCACCGCATCGAGCACGCGCGGCACGTAGCCGCGTCCGCGCGCCATGCGCGTGAGCGCCTGGACGTCCTTGGGAAAACACGAGCCGCCGTAGCCCGCACCGGCGTAGATGAAGTGATGGCCGATGCGCGGATCCGAACCGATGCCGCGACGCACCTGCTCGATGTCCGCGCCCACGCGCTCGGCGATGTTCGCCATCTCGTTCATGAAACTGATCTTGGTGGCGAGCATCGCGTTGGCCGCGTACTTGGTCAGCTCGGCCGAGCGTGCGTCCATCACCAGGATGCGGTCGTGGTTGCGATTGAACGGCCGGTACAGGCTGCGCAGCACGCCCAGCGCGCGGGCGCTCTCGCTGCCCAAGATGATGCGCTCGGGCCGCAGGCAGTCCTCCACCGCCTCGCCTTCTTTCAGGAACTCGGGGTTGGAGACCACGTCGAACGGCACCAGCGCGCCGCGCATGGCCAGCCGTTCGTTGATCGTCTCGCGCACGCGTGCCGCCGTGCCCACCGGCACGGTGGATTTGTTCACCACCACCGCGTAATGCCCCAGGTGCTGGCCGACCGTGCTCGCCACCGCCAGCACGTGACTGAGGTCGGCGCTGCCGTCCTCGCTGGGTGGCGTACCGACGGCGATGTAGATCACCGCCGCCGACGCCACGGCCGCCGCGGCGTTCACGGTGAAGTCGAGATTGCCATTCGCCTGGTTGCGCCGAACCAGCGCCTCCAGCCCCGGCTCGTACAGCGGCACCTCGCCGCGCTTGAGCTGCGCCATCTTGTCGACGTCCACATCGACGCAGGTCACTTCGTTGCCCATTTCCGCCAGGCAGGCGCCCGTCACGAGACCCACATACCCGGTACCAAACACGGTGACTTTCATCGTTGCGACCACTCCCTGGACTGAAGGTTTTTTGCGATACCGGCTAGAGGGTGACCGCGGCGGCGGACGCAGCCGCGGTCTCGGCAGGGGTGCTCGCATAGGCGTAGTAGGCGTAGTAGCCGGCGCTGCGCTTCTCCACCGCATTGAAGATGGCGCCCTTGATCGGCACGCCGTTCTGCTCGAAGCGCTGGCGCGACAGCGCCACCTCGCGCAGTTGGTTGAGCCCGAAGCGCACCACCATGAGGCTGGTGCCCACGTGGTGGCCGATCACCGCAGCGTCGGTGACGGCCAGGATCGGCGGCGTGTCGATGATGATCAGGTCGAAGCGCGTCTTGAGCTTGTCCAGCAAGGCAGAGAAATTGGCGTGCATCAGCAGCTCGGACGGATTCGGCGGCACCTTGCCGCGCGCAATGAAGAACATCTTGTTGACGCCCTCCACGTTGCGGATCGCGTGCGGCAGGTCGATCTGCCCGCTGATCAGCTCCGACAACCCCTGTTCCGGCCGGCCACCCACGGCGCTGTGCAGGGAGCCCTTGCGCATGTCGGCATCGATCAGCAGCACGCGCTGACCGGCCTGCGCAATCACCACCGCCAGGTTGGCGGCAACGAAGGTCTTGCCTGCACCGGGGCTGGCGCTGCTGATCATCAACAGGTTGTTCTTCGCCTCCAGCCGGGCGAAATGCAGGCTGGTGCGCAGGCTGCGCAACGCCTCGGTAGCCATGTCCTCGGGAGCACGCAGCGCGAGCAGTCGCTGGGCCGTGCGCAGGCGGCGCGGGCCGCCCCGCATGGCCGCGGTTTCCATCAGCGCACTGCGCGGTATCGATACGTACACCGGCAAGCCGAGTCCTTCGATGGCCGAAGGATCCTCGATGCCGCGCTTCAGCAGCTGCTTTAGAAAGACGAAGCCCACCGCCAGCGTGCCGCCAAGCAACGTGCCCCCAAGCACCACGAGGATGCGCTGCGGCCAGACCGGCTTGGAGGTATCGGTGGCGGCAAGGTCGATTACCCGGACGTTGCCCACCGTGCCGGCACGCGCGATGTCCAGCTGCTGGGCCTGGTTGAGCAGATTGGTATAGGTCTGGTTGCTCACCTGCACATCGCGGGTGAGGCGCAGCAGCTGCTGTTGCGTATCGGGCAGGCGGCCCACCTGCTTCTGCAAGATGTTTCGCTGGCCTTCCAGCTGGCCGATCTGCTGCTGCAGCGCCTTGTACGCCGGGTGCTGCGGCGTGTAGCGGTGCTGCATGTCGCTCATCTGCATGTGCAGCTGCTGCAGGCTGGCCTCGATGGAGACGATCTGGTCGAGCAGCCCCTTGGTCTGCAGCGTGATGTCCACCGAATGCGCCCGCGTCTGGAACGCGTTCATCGCCTGCGTCGCCTGCTCCAGGTCCAGCCGCACCTTGGGCAGCTGGTCCTTGACGAACTTCAGACTGTTGGCCGCTTCGGCCGAATTGCGCTCCACGTTCTGCCGCACGTACAGCGCCGTGATCTGGTCCAGCAGGCGCGTGGCCAGCAGCGGATCGGCGTTTTCGTAGGACACCTGGATGATCCCCGAATCCTTGCCCTGCTCGGAGGCGACCAGACTGCCCTGCAGCGCGGTGATCAATCCGAGCGATGCATGGCGCACCACGTCGAAGCGCGTGCCCGGATTGGCCCGCAGCGACTTCACCTGCATGGTGATGCCGCTGCCGGACGCCGAACCGCCCACGCGGCCGGTGAGCAGCACGTTGTCGTCATCGTCGGTCAGCGTGTACGCACCCGCCTCACCGGCGACCAGGTGCAGCGGGGCGTCGAGCAGGCCTGGCGGCACGTCCAGTTGGAAGATGTCCAGGCTGGAGCCACCCCAGTCGTAGCGGCTCATGCCGCCCAGGGGAGCCGCCATCGCGCCGGGATGATCCGCAGTGAAATGCCGCGCCAGGTAGCCGCCGACCAGCGGAAACTGCTCCGCCTTGACCTCTACATCCAGCCCCAGGTTGGAAATCGCCTCGCCTATGTTGGTGCGTGAGGTGATCAGCGCGATCTCGGTCACTGCCTGCGAGGTCGAGGTGCCCAGCGTCTGGCTGAGAGCATCCAGACCGGGCAGCGTCGGCACCTTCTGCTCCACCTGCACGGTGGCGCTGGCGCGGTAGATCGGCGTGGCAAGCAAGGCGTAGAGCACGCTGGCCAGGGCGAACACGGCGGTCACCCCGATGATCAACCACTTGTGGTCGAGCAAGGTGCCGAGGATCGCACGCAGGTCAATGTCGTCGTCGCGCGATGAGAACGTCTGGCGAGTGGTCATGGGGTGGTTCCGAGAAGGTGGATACGTGTCACAGGTAGCGGCGCCAGCTGCTGACACCGTGCTCGATCAGCGCGCAGGCGTGCTCGAACACTTGTCTCGTCTGCCGGTACGGATCGGGCACGTCGTCGGCACCCACCCAGTGCCGTAGCAGGAACAGCTTGCCGCTGGCTTCCGGAGCCATGCGCGTGACGGCACGCAGATGGCGGCGCTCCATCACCAGCACCAGGTCGGCGTCGCGCAACATCACTCGTTCGAGCTGCCGCGCCCGATGCGCGGAGGCATCGATGCCACGCTCGCGCAGCAGTGCGGTGGCATGGTGATCCGGCGGATGGCCCACCAGTGCGCCCAGTCCGGCACTGGCCACGCAGATGTCCGGGCAGGCGAGCTGATCGCGCAGCAGGAACTCGGCCATCGGACTGCGGCAGATGTTGCCGACACACACGATCAGAATGCGGTTGAACATGTAGCGGAGCGCCCCCGCGCAGTGCCCTCTTCCCCATTTCGAATTCCCTGCCATGACCCTGAGGACGGCCATCGTCCCTGGAAATTCGTGCCGCCATTTGCCATTTATCAAGAAATCGGCAGATAACGCCCTGCAAGCGGATTTGCGGGACGCATTGATACAGACATCGCGTTGACGCAGGTGAATGAAAAGCGACCAGCCCGGGCATACGACGCGGCGTAACGCCCAATGCCGAATTGGGGCGCCAAATGGTTTATTGGTCCATTTTCAATCGAGTGTTACAGATAGTGAAAAACCGTTACTTTCTGTTACACACAGTTACCCCGAAAAAACCCGCCCCCTTCACACACGGCCGTGCCTTGCCGCACGGGGCTTGAGGCGGCGCTTGCGAATCAAGTGTTCTGCACATCCGTGAAGACCCACTTCATGTTTGCGCACGAATTATTCACGGCAAGAAGATGGAGAGCCCGCGTCTACTGGCGCCCGACCGAAGGCAGCCACTCCGGGAGGGGGCAGCTCCACAGGCGGAAGGGGACATATTCTCAGGTTGGTTACATGCCGATCTGAAAGCAGCCGATTGGCTGTTGCACCGGAACAACAAGGACAGCTCCACTCGTCGCACAGGTGGGTAAATCTTGCTTGCCACCCTGCCATTCGGCAGGTACGGGCAACCTTTGCCTGAATAAAGGCATTGCCATAGAAGGCCACGCTCATGAAAAGCCATTTGTTTTTTGCAATCGCATTAACCGCCATGCTGCTCAATGGCTGCGCCATCGTGCCCGGCCAACATATATCGGCGAACTCGCTGACCGGCGATGACGCGCCGGAGAACGGCCATGTCCAACTGGTGCAGATCACGCCCGAACTGGTGTCCAGCGCGGTGACGGATGCATCCGGCCAGGCCGTGCCAGCTGACCTGCTCAGCTACCAGCCCGAGTCGTATCAGATTGGCGCCGGCGACACGCTCTACATCACCGTGTGGGACCACCCTGAGCTCACCTCGCCAGCCGGGTCACAGCAGCAGACGCTTCCCAATGGACGGCTGGTGCGCCCGGACGGCACGCTCTTCTACCCGTACATCGGCACCGTCAAGGCGGCCGGCATGAACGTGGAGCAGTTGCGCCAGGACATCAGCAAGCGGCTGGCGAACTATGTCGACGATCCGCAGGTGGACGTGAGCGTGATCGGCTACGGCAGCCAGCGCATCACGCTGGGCGGCGCCTTCGCCAGGACCGAACCCCAGCCGATCACCGGCGTGCCGGTGACGCTGGCGCAGGTGGTCGGTACGGCCGGGGTGGATACCGCCCAGGCCGATCTGTCGGACCTGGTGCTGACGCGCGACGGCCGCGACTATCACCTGGACCTCAACGCCGCCGGCGGCGACGCCGGCGCGGTGCAAAACATGTACCTCAAGCCGGGCGACCGGCTGTTCCTGCCCTACAACGACAATCGGGAGGTGTACGTGATGGGCGAGGTGATCCGGCCCCAGGCGATCACCTTCAAGACCGCCCAGCTGACACTGACCCAGGTGATCGGCCGTGCCGGCGGGCTGAACCCGGTCACGTCCAACGGCGAGGCCGTCTATGTCATTCGCGGCGTGGACAATCTGCAGCAGGAACCCGCCACGGTGTACCACCTCAACGCGCAGTCGCCTGCCGCCTTCGCGCTGGCCGACAACTTCCGGATTCACGCAGGCGACGTGGTCTTCGTCGGACCGGCCGGCGTCACCCGGTGGAACCGCGTACTGAGCCAGCTGCTGCCGCTGTCCGGCATCGTGGGCAATGCCGCACTGACCAACCAGCGCCTGGGCAACTGATCGTCGCGGACGCGGGAGTCGCCTGACACTCGCGTCCGCGGCATCGCCCCAGGCGTCAACCGACGCCCCGCCCGCGGCGTGGAGAGCCCGCTTGCCCGACGCACGCTCGATCGTCGCAAGCCCAAGCTCCGCCCGCGGGTGGTGGCGACCGGCCACCGGACGTCGGTGGCTGCACTTCGATCCACCGACTGCCGGGAGCCGGGTCACCGGCGTCCAGGCTCCTGCCTCGGCAACCAGAGGGTGCCGATCGCCGGTTGGCGATCGCTCGCCAAGCCATCAAGATACGGCGCATGTTGAAACCCATCCAACTCGGCATCGTCGGTCTTGGCTACGTGGGGCTGCCGCTGGCGGTCGAGTTCGGGCGTCGCGTGTCGACGCTCGGCTATGACGTCAACGAGGCGCGCGTGGCCGAGCTGCGCGACGGCATCGACCACACCCACGAAACCACGCCGGCCGAGCTCTACGCCGCCACCGAACTGCACATGAGCAGCGATCCCGCGGCGCTGGCCGACTGCAACGTGTTCATCGTGACCGTGCCCACGCCGGTGGACGAGGCGAACCGGCCCGACCTCACGCCGCTGGAGCAGGCCAGCGCCACCATCGGCGGCGTGCTCAAGCGCGGTGACATCGTGATCTACGAATCGACCGTGTATCCGGGCACCACCGAGGAAGTGTGCGTGCCGGTGCTGGAGCGCGTCTCGGGCCTGCGCTTCAACGAGGATTTCTTCTGCGGCTACAGCCCCGAGCGGATCAACCCGGGCGAC
>DASUJJ010000253.1:0-2890 GCA_036279335.1 Dyella sp. | reverse complement strand
AAGATCAGCACGTGGTCGAGCGCCCCGCCCCGCTTGCGGGCTGCCTCGATGTAGATCGACAGCTGCTCGCGCACCGCCTGCTGGCCCAGATACTCGTCCAGGCGCTTGGGGCGGATCGAGGCTTCCAGCGCCTCGTCGTCGAGCTGGGCGGCGGGAGTGATGATGCGGGCTTCGGTCATTGAGGAGCCGGGATTGGAGATTCGGGATTCGGGATTCGCAAGCGCAGGATCGCGCACGCACGCACACTCCGCCAGCGCGGGCCTTTCTCGAATCCCGAATCCCGAATGCCGAATCCCGTCACGTCAGATCTCCACCTGCGCGCCCAGCTCGATCAACCGGTTGCCCGGGATCTGGAAGAATGCCGTGGCCGGCAGCGCGTTGCGGGCCAGGAAGGCGAACAGCTTGTCGCGCCACAGGGCCATGCCGGGGCGGCGCGCGTCGGCGACGATGGTCTCGCGCGAGAGGAAGAAGGTGGTGTCCATCAGGTCGAAGGTCAGCCCCTCGCGCCCACACAACGAGAGCGCCTGCGGGATGTTGGGGTCCTCGGCGAAGCCGAAGCGCAACTCCAGGCCGTAGAAGCCGCCGTCCATCGGGGTGATCTCGATGCGCTCCTCGGCTTCGGCCACCGGCGTTTCCAGGATCTGCACGGTGAGCATCACGTTGCGCTCGTGCAGCACCTTGTTGTGCTTGAGGTTGTGCAGCAGCGCGTGCGGTACGGCGTGCTGGTTGGCGGTGAGGCAGACTGCCGTGCCCGGCACCCGCAGCGGCGGGTGCTCGGCCATGTTCTCGATGAACGGCGCCAGCGCCAGCCCGCCCTGCTTGATTTCGCGCACCACCAGTTCGCGGCCGCGGCGCCAGGTGGTCATCACGGCGAACAGGAACAGGCCCAGCACCAGCGGGAACCAGCCGCCGTCGGGGATCTTCAGCGTGTTGGCACCGAAGAAGGACAGGTCCACGCACAGCAACCCGATCGTCAGCGGGATCACCGCCGCCAGGCTCCAGTTCCAGCGGCGCCAGGCCACCAGCATCACCAGCAGGGTGTCGATCGCCATCGTCCCGGTCACCGCGATGCCGTAGGCGCCGCCCAGCGCCTTGGACGATTGGAAACCGACCACGGTCAGGATCACCATCACCATCAGCGCGCGGTTCACCCACGGCAGGAAGATGTGGCCGATCGCCTCGCGCGAGGTGTGCACCACCTGCATGCGCGGCACGAAGCCCAGCTGGATCGCCTGGCGGGTCACCGAGAAGGCGCCGGAGATGACGGCCTGCGAGGCGATCACGGCCGCCGCGGTGGCCAGCACGATCATCGGGTAACCGGCCCATTCGGGCACCGCGTGGAAGAACGGGTTGGCTGCCGCCTCCGGATCGTGCAGCAGCAGCGCGCCCTGGCCGTAGTAGTTGAGCAGCAGCGAGGGCAGCACGAAGGAGAACCACGCCGCGCGGATCGGAAAGCGGCCGAAGTGGCCCATGTCCGTGTACAGCGCCTCAGCGCCGGTCACGCACAACACCACCGCGCCGAGCGCCACGAACGAGATCACCCCGTGCGAGGCGAAGAAGCGCACCGCGTACCAGGGTGAAAGCGCCTTGAGCACCTCCGGCGCCTGGATGATGTTCCACACGCCGATCGCCGCCAACGCCAGGAACCAGATCGCCATCACCGGTCCGAACAGCGCGCCCACCTTCGCCGTGCCGTGCTTCTGCAGCCAGAACAGGAACAACAGCACCAGCACCGCCAGCGGCACCACCCAATGCTCCAGTCCCGGCGCCATGACCTCCAGGCCTTCAACCGCTGACAGCACCGTCATCGAGGGCGTGATCACGCCGTCGCCGAAGAACAGCGCCGCCCCCAGCAGTGCCATCAGCATGATCACGCGGCGCGCCCACGGCGAGCCGCCGACGCCACGCTGAGCCAGCGTCATCAACGCCATGATGCCGCCCTCGCCCTTGTTGTCGGCACGCATCATGAGGGTGACGTATTTGACCGCCACCACGATCACCAGCGCCCAGGTGATCAGCGAAAGCACGCCCAGCACGGTGCTTTCCTGCGGATGCAGGCCGTACTCGGGCCGGAACACTTCCGCCAGCGTGTACAGCGGGCTGGTGCCGATGTCGCCGAACACCACGCCGACGGCGCCCAGGATCAGCGCGGCCTTGGTGCCGTGCAGCTGCTCCTCGGCCGCGGCCGTCGGTTGGGCGTTGGGGGTTGCGTCGTTCATATCCACTCTCAGGCACCCAGCGCGGCGCGCAGCGCCTTGCGGATGATGGCCTCGGCATCGTCGCCCTCGACGGCGACCTTCTGCACCAGGCGGGTCACTTCGGCCGGCTTGTACCCCAGCTGCTGCAAGGCCACGGTGGCCTCGCCGGCCGGATCGAGCGGCGCACCGCCGCCCTTGCCCGGCGCGCCGGGCAGGCTGGCGCCAAGCCCCTCCACGCGATCGCGCAGCTCTACCACGATGCGCTCGGCGGTCTTCTTGCCGATGCCCGGGATCTTGGTCAGCGCCACCACGTCGCCGGCCTGCACCAGTCGCGCGAAATCGGCCGTTGAGACGCCCGACAGCACCGCCAGCGAGATCTTGGCGCCGATACCGGAGACCTTCTGCAGGTTGCGGAACAGCGCACGCTCGTCCTCGCGCAGGAAGCCGTACAGCGCGACGCTGTCTTCCTTGACCGCGTAATGGGTGAGCAGGGTCACTTCCTTGCCGGTGGGCGGCAGGTCGTAGATGGTCGACATCGGCGCCTCCAGCTCGTAGCCGACGCCGCCGACCTCACCCAGCAGCCAGGGAGGTTGCTTGGACACCAGGATTCCGCGCAGGCGGCCGATCATGGGGTGGCTCCTTGGTGGCCCCGGGGGGAACCCATCCCCACCCCGGCCCTCCCCTTGAAGGGG
>DASUJJ010000252.1:0-4735 GCA_036279335.1 Dyella sp. | reverse complement strand
AGTTTCGCCAGCGCCTTGAGCACATTGCCGGCGATCGACTCGCTCGCCTGCATCGCGTAACCCTGCTGCAGATCCAGCAGCACCGCGGCAAGGCTGTCGTCCTTGTCGTCCAGCGACACGCCGCCGATCAGGTCGGCGCGGTTTTCGCGGTCGGCCAGCCAGCGGGCGGCCTCGCTGGTCTTGCCGCGCGGCGACAGTACCCATACCGACGAACCTTTCGCGTCGCCATTCTTGAATGCATCGGCGTGAATCGACACGAACATGTCCGCGTTTTTCTCGCGGGCGATCTGGTAACGGCGCTTGAGCGGAATGAAATAGTCGCCGTCGCGCGTCAGCACGGCCTGCATGCCTGGCTGCTTGTTGATCAGATCGGCCAGCCGGCGCGCCACCGCCAGGGTGACATCCTTCTCCTGTGTGCCGCTCGGACCGTGGGCGCCCGGGTCTTGACCGCCGTGGCCGGCATCCACCGCCACCACCACCTTGCGCTGACCACCCAACTGCTCGGCCACCTGGCGCAGGCTCATCACCTCGCTCGGATGATCTTTACTTTCATGCGAAGCCTGCGTCTTGGGCGACGGCGCGCTGGCCACGGCCTGCGTGCTTGCGGCCTTGCCAGTGGCGTCGGGGTAGAGGTCGAGCACCAGCCGGTAGCCGTAGCTGCCGCCGGGCTTGAGCATGAAGCTCTTGGGCGTGCTGTGCGCATCGACACTGGCCACCAGCTCGAGACCTTTGCCTCGACGGTGGCTCTCCAAACCCTTGAACAAGCCCTGAGCGGCAGGTACGTCGAAGGCCGAAGCCAGCCGGCCATCGCCGAGATCGATCCGCACCCGGCCGTCTTCCTCACGCAGTTGGTAGCTGACCGGGCCGCTCAGATCGAACACCACGCGGGTGTAGTCCGGCCCGGCCCAGACCCGCGCGGCGCGTACGTCCGCGGCGCTGGCCGACAACGAAAAAAGACTGGCGGCGCCTGCTGCCAGCGCAATCAAGCCGATCCTGAACAGGGGTGACTTCATGGCTCGCATTGAATCGCAGCGCAAACGCCATTGCAAGCATTTTTTCCTTGGATATCCGCAACCTGCACTGCATTCGTCAGAAGCTTTGCAGAAGACCGGGGCAAGCCACGCTTTCCGCGGGATTATCTGCCTGCGCTTGCGGCCAGCTTTTCCCTGCAGAAACGTAAACTTAGCGAGAGAGAGCGGCGATCAGACGCCGCTTGTCGCGCCCGGCAACAGGCGTGCCAGCAGACGCTCGCCGCGCGTGCTGGCCGCCCGCAGCGCCGCCTGTCGACCGGACCCGGCGTAGCTGAGGAACAGCTCGACATCCGCGGCAGGAACCGCGCCGGCGCCACGCTCGGGCCACTCGATCAGCACCACCGCACCGGGCTCGCCCAGTGCATCGATGCCGAGCCATTCCAGCTCGTCCGGATCGGCGATGCGGTAGAGGTCGAGGTGCCATGCCAGCGCATCGCCCAGCGGATAGGACTCGATCAGACTGTAGGTAGGGCTTTTGATGCGTCCGCTGACCCCGAGCGCATGCAGCAGGGCGCGCGCGAACGCGCTTTTGCCGGCGCCCAGCGGGCCATGCAGATGGCACACCAGTCCACCGTCGATGGCGGCGGCAACCCGACCCGCCAGCGCCTGGGTGGCCGCCTCGTCCGGCAGTGCCAGGCTCAGCTCATGCATGACCAGGACCATTGCCGAGCCGGCGCAGCGGAGCAAACAAGTCACTGGCGAGCAGGCCGCGCTCGCCGGCTTCAGCAGCGACGTCGCCGGCGCGTGCGTGCAGGCCCACGCCGAGGCACGCGGCCTCCCATGCCGTGGCGCCCTGCGCCAGCAGCGCTGCGATGACGCCGGTGAGCACGTCACCCATGCCGGCCGCGGCCATGCCGGGATTGCCCCACGGACACACCGCGAGCCGTGCATCCGGATGGGCGATCAGACTGCCCGCGCCCTTCAGCACGACCACCGCCCCATGCCGGCGCGCCAGCTCACGGGCGGCCGCGAAGCGATCGGCCTGCACGCTGGCGATCTCCGCGCCGAGCAGACGCGCTGCCTCGCCCGGATGCGGGGTCAGCACGACCGCACGCTCGAACCGGCGCGGTTCGCGCGCCAGCAAGTTGAGGCCGTCAGCATCGAGCACCAGCGGGAGGTCTGAATCCAGCGCGGTCAGCCACAGCGCGTGGCCCCACGCGCCCTGCCCCAGCCCGGGCCCCACGGCGAGCACGTCCGCCCGTTCGATCAGCGGCGCCAGCGCCTGCGGGCCGTTCACGCCATGCGCCATCAGCTCCGGCCGTCCGGCATTCAGTGCCGAGACGTGTGCCTCATGCGTGGCCACGCTGACCAGCCCGGCGCCCGCACGCAGCGCCGCCTCGCCGCACAGGCGGATCGCCCCGGCCATGCCGTGATCGCCACCGATCACCAGCAGATGGCCATGGTCGCCCTTGTGTGCGACCCGCCGGCGCGGCGGCAGCTGGCCCGGCTGCAACAGCACGGCGTCGTGCGGCTGGTCCTGCCACAGGCTTTCCGGCAGCTGCAGCGTGTCGAGTTCGAGCTGACCGACGTGATCGGCCGCCACGCCGGTATGCAGCCCGCGCTTGGCCGCGATGAAGCACACCGTGACCGATGCGCGCACCGCCGCGCCGGGGCAGATGCCGAGGTCGGCGTCGAGCCCGGAGGGCACATCCAGCGCCAGCACCGGCTTGCCGCAGGCGTTGAGGCGTTCGATCAGGCCGGCCACCGTCGCCGCGGGTGCCCGATTGAGGCCGCTGCCGTACAGCGCGTCCACATGCACATCCGCATCCGGCCAGGGCGCGGCCGGATCGAACAGGTGCACGCGGCCGCCGGCAAACTCGAAGGCCGTGCGGGCCTGCAGCGCATCGCCGCTCGCCTGGCCGGACAGCGCGACCAGCTCCACCTGGCAACCGGCCTCCTTCGCCAGTGCACCCAGCAGGTAAGCGTCGCCACCGTTGTTGCCCGGACCGCACCACACCGCGATGCGGCGCGCCTGCGGCCAGTGCCGCCGCAAGCTGGCCAGCGCGGCCGCGGCGGCACGGCGCATCAATTCGAAACCCGGGATGCCGAGCACCTCGATCGCGCGGCGGTCCAGCGCGCGCACCTGCTCGACGGTGTACAGCGCATGGCGGGGGTCGGTGTCGGTCATCGGCGGATTATAGGCAAGGCGGGACGCGGCGCCGCAGCGCTTAAACTGGCGGCATGACTGCCCCGGATCTCCCCGCCATCGACTATGCCGCGCTCGCGCGATCGATCAAGCAGTGGGCAGGTGAACTGGGCTTCGCCGACGCCGGCATCAGCGGTGTCGACCTGGCACGCGACGAGGGCCACCTGCAGCAGTGGCTGGCTGACGGTCATCACGGCGAGATGGAGTACATGGCGCGCCACGGCGCAAAGCGCAGCCGGCCGCACGAGCTGGAGCCCGGCACGCAGCGGGTGATCTCGGTGCGCATGGACTACGCGCCGCCGGACATCGCCAGCGCGTGGTCGGTGATCGAGAACGGCGAACTGGGCTACATCTCGCGCTACACGCTGGGGCGCGATTATCACAAGCTGATGCGCGGCCGACTGCAGAAACTGATCGAACGCATCCGCGCGGAGATTGGCGAATTTGGCCATCGCGCCTATGTCGACTCCGCTCCGGTGCTGGAAAAGGCGCTGGCACGCAATGCGGGGCTGGGCTGGATCGGCAAGCACACCGTCCTCATCCATCGCCGCGCCGGCTCGTACTTTTTCCTCGGCGAGCTCTACACCGACCTGCCGCTGCCGATCGACGCACCCGCCACCGAGCACTGCGGCAGCTGCCGGCGCTGCATCGACATCTGCCCCACGCAGGCCATCGTGGCGCCTTACCGGCTTGACGCACGACGCTGCATTTCCTACCTCACGATCGAACTCAAGGGCAGCATTCCCGAGGAGTTCCGCAAGCCCATGGGCAACCGCATCTTTGGCTGCGACGACTGCCAGCTGGTGTGCCCGTGGAACAAGTTCGCCCAAGCTACCGAGGAGCCGGATTTCGCCCCGCGCCACCAGCTTGATGGTGCCCGCCTCACCGAACTGTTTGCGTGGAGCGAGGACGAGTTCCTGCGCCGCACCGAAGGCATGGCGATCCGCCGCACGGGCTATGAGGGATGGTTGCGCAATATCGCCGTGGCGCTGGGCAATGCGCCGCATTCGGAGCCGGTGATGGCTGCGCTGCGCGCACGCGCCGATCATCCCTCGGCCGTGGTGCGCGAGCACGTGGCGTGGGCATTGCAGCAACACGATGGATCCGCCACCAGCGGAGGTGAGGAATGAACGAAAGCCCCAAGACGATGCCGCGACTGGACGACGTGCTGGATGAGCTGCGCCGGCTCGAGCCGATCTTCCATCGCCCCGAATCGAGCGCCGGGCCCGCCGACGGCGAGCGGATCACCGATGTCGGCTTTTGGGAAATCGGCGCCTCCGGCCAGCGCTACAGCCGCGACGACGTGCTCGACGTTCTGCGCCAGCGCAAGGCAAATCCGCCGAAAGACGCGTGGGAAGCCGACGACTTCGCCTGCCATCCGCTGGCGCCGAACTTGTACCTGCTGAGCTATCGGCTGCGGCAGGACGATCGCATCACTCGGCGCACCACGCTGTGGCGGCGCACCGTGGAGGGATGGAAAGCGGTGTATCACCAGGGCACGCCGGTGGCGCACCCGTAAACCCAAAGGAGCGGTGCGCCGCAGCGCCGCGCCCCAGCA
>DASUJJ010000251.1:0-4790 GCA_036279335.1 Dyella sp. | reverse complement strand
GCCGCCAGCGCATGCTGCGCGCCGGCATCGCAGTGCTGGTGCTGGCGCTGATGCCGGTGCTCGCCGGCGCCTATATCGGCCAGGTGCTGATGCTGGTCGGGCTGTATATCCTGATGGGGCTGGGGCTGAACCTGGAGGTCGGGCTGGCCGGCCTGCTCGATCTCGGCTTCGTCGCCTTCTTCGCGGTCGGCGCCTACACGACCGCGCTGGTCACCGCCGACAATGCGCATGCGCTGCTGCACCTGTCGTTCTGGGCGGCGATGCCGCTGTCGGTGCTGCTCGCCATCGCGGTGGGCGTGGTGTTCGGCCTGCCGGTGCTCGGAGTGCGCGGCGATTATCTGGCGGTGGCGACCATGGGCCTGGGCGAGATCGTGCGCGTGTTGGTGATGTCGGACTTCGCCGCGCCGCTGCTGGGCGGCGCGCAGGGGTTGCTGCAGATACCGAAGCCGCGGCTGGGCGGTCTCGTGCTCGGCAGCCCGGTGCAGTTGTTCTACCTGACCCTGATCGCCTCGGCGGTGGCCGCCTTCGTCGCCTGGCGGCTGGAGAATTCCCGCCTCGGCCGCGCCTGGATGGCGTTGCGCGACGACGAAGACGTGGCGCAGGCGCTGGGCATCAACCTGGTACGCTGCAAGCTGCTCGCCTATGGGCTGGGCGCGGCGTTCGCCGGCCTGGCGGGATCGATCTTCGCGGTCATGCTGACCTCGGTGTATCCGTCCAGCTTCCAGTTGCTGATCTCGATCAACGTGCTGGCGCTCATCATCGTCGGCGGAATGGGCAGCCTGCCGGGCGTGGTGCTCGGCTCGATCGCGCTGATCGGCCTGCCCGAGCTGCTGCGCGAATTCGGCGAGTACCGCTATCTGTTCTACGGCGCGGCGCTGATCGTGATGATGCAGTGGCGGCCGGAGGGGCTGTGGCCGTCCGAGGTGCGGCGGCGCGAACTGCACGCCGGCGAGGCCACCGCCGAACTGGACGAAGGCGTCGACCTGATCCCGGCCGAGCCGCGATGACCGATGCGGTGCTACGCTGCGCCGGCATGGCCATGCGCTTCGGCGGATTGCTGGCGGTGGCGCCGCTCGACCTGGCAGTGGCGGCGGGCAGCATCCACAGCATCATCGGGCCGAACGGCGCCGGCAAGACGACGGCGTTCAACTGCATCACCCAGAACCTGCGCCCGACCGAGGGCGAGGTGTGGTTCCGCGACCGCCGCATCGACGGGCTGACGCCGGACCGGGTGGCCGAGGCCGGGATCAGCCGCACCTATCAGAACATTCGTTTGTTCCGCAACATCAGCGCGATCGAGAACCTGCTGGTCGGGATGCACCTGCATCTGCGGTCGAGCTGGTGGGGCGCGGTGCTGAACACGCCGGCGACGCGGGCCGACGAAGCGCGCGCCCACGACGACGCGGTGCGGCTGCTGAGCTTTGTCGGCCTGCGCGGCCGCGGCGACGTGCTGGCGCGCAACCTGCCCTATGGCCAGCAGCGGCGGCTGGAGATCGGGCGCGCGCTGGCGACCCGGCCGGCGCTGCTGTTGCTGGACGAGCCGACGGCGGGGATGAATCCGCATGAAACCACCGAGATGATGAGCTTCATCCAGGAGGTGCGCGAGCGGTTCGGCATCACCATCCTGCTGATCGAGCACCAGATGCGGGTGGTGATGTCGATGTCCGACACGGTGACGGTGCTCGACCACGGGCAGAAAATCGCCGAAGGGCGGCCGGCGGAGGTGCAGCGGGATGCGGCGGTGATCGAGGCGTATCTGGGCGTGAAGGCGCGGCCGGACGACGCAGCGGCGGCGCTGGCGGCGCCGTGATGGATAAGAGCGGATGCGCAGTTTCTAGGCGAATGTTCCTTGATCCGGTGATACCCAATCGGCGGATTCACGCTGCATGAAACCACGGCGGTCGGTACGACGGCGGTCACCTCGGCCGCTTCGCGGGAAAGGCGAGCGGGCAGCGTAACATGGCACTGCTCGAGATCGACCGCATTCACGTCTTCTACGACAAGATCGAGGCGCTGAAGGGCGTCTCGCTGCAGGTCGATGAGCGGCAGATCGTCACCCTGGTCGGCGGCAACGGTGCAGGCAAATCGACCACGTTGCGGGCGGTCAGCGGCTTGCTTCACCCGCGCGAGGGCGAAATTCGCTACGACGGGCGAGCGCTCACCGGGCTGGGCGCGCACAGCATCGCCGCGATGGGCGTGGTGCAGGTGCCTGAGGGACGTCGCATCTTCGGCCGCCTGACGGTCGAGGAGAACCTGGCAATGGGCGCTTTCACGCGGCGCGACCGCGCCGGCGTCGCCGCCGACCGGGAACGCGCGATGGCGCTGTTCCCGCGCCTGCGCGAACGCCTGAAGCAGGTGGCGGGCACGCTGTCCGGGGGCGAGCAGCAGATGGTGGCGACGGCGCGCGCGATGATGGCGCGCCCGCGCGTGCTGCTGATGGACGAGCCCAGCATGGGCCTCGCGCCGATGGTGGTGGAGCAGGTGTTCGACGCCATCCGCGCGATCAACGCGCAGGGGGTGACGATCCTGCTGGTCGAGCAGAATGCGCTGATGGCGCTGTCGATTGCCGATGTCGGCTATGTGCTGGAGAGCGGACGGGTGATGCTGAGCGGGCCGGCGCGCGAGTTGCTGGGCGATGCCCGCGTGCAGGCGGCGTATCTGGGGTAGCCCGCTTGAGCCCGCCGCCATGAGCGACCACCTTGCGCCCATGACACGGTTGGCGCGGCTGCCCGAGCGGGGCGTGATCGAGATCGGCGGCGCGGACCGGGTGGCCTTCCTGCAGGGGCTGGTTTCCAACGACGTCGCCGAAGCGGCGCCGGGGCGGGCGGTATGGGCGGCGCTCTTGACCCCGCAGGGCAAATGGCTGGCCGACTTCTTCATCCTGTGCGACGATCGGCGGCTGCTGCTCGACGTCGAAGTGGCGCAGCGTCCGGCGCTGCTGCAACGGCTGACGCGGTTCCGGCTGCGCTCCAAAGTCGATATCGCCGGGCGCGACGACCTGGCCGTGCACGCGGCCTGGGACGGCGCGCCGGATTGCAGCGGGGTCATTGCCCCCGATCCGCGGCTGCCCGCGGCCGGATGGCGGGTGCTGACACCCGATCGGCCGCCGGCGACCGCCAGCGCCGAGGACTGGGACCGGCACCGCCTGGCGCTCGGGCTGCCGGATGGCTCGCGCGACCTCGAGGCGGAAAAGACCGTGCTGCTCGAGGCCGGATTCGATGAGCTGCACGGCGTCTCCTGGAGCAAGGGCTGCTACATGGGCCAGGAGCTGACGGCGCGGACCAAGTATCGCGGCCTGGTGAAACGGCGGCTGGTGCCGGTCGCGGTCGAGGGACCGCTGCCGGCGCCCGGGACCGCAGTGCTGCGCGACGCTACCGAGGTGGGCACCATGCGCTCCGGCCGCGAAGCACTGGGGCTGGCGGTGCTGCGGCTGGATGCGCTCCGCCATCGGCTGCGCTGCGGCGAGGCCGCCCTGACGGTGCGCATCCCCGAATGGATGCAACTGCCGGAGCCGGTGACATGAGCGAGAGCCAGGCGATCGACTGGGAGGCGCGTTATCAGGCCGGCCGGACCGGCTGGGAACGACCAGGCCTGCACCCGGCGCTGATCGCGTGGCGGGCGTCGGGGGAGCTGATCCCCTGCTGCATCCTGATTCCCGGTGCCGGCCGCAGCCCAGAGCCGCTGGCCCTGGCCGATGCCGGTTTCGCCGTCACCGTGCTGGACGTGGCGCCGAGCGCGGCGGCGGCGCAGCGGCAGCGGCTGGGATCACGCGGCGCGGTGGTGCAGTCGGACCTGTTCGCCTGGGAGCCGCCGATGCCATTCGATGCGGTCTATGATCAGACCTGCCTCTGCGCGCTGCCGCCGGAGCGGGTGGCGGAGTACGAGCAGTGCCTGGCGCGCTGGCTGCGCGCGGATGGCTCGTTGTTCGTGCTGTTCATGCAGACCAGCCAGCCGGGCGGTCCGCCGTTCGACTGCCCAATCGCGGAGATGCGCAAGCTGTTCGCCGCCGAGCGGTGGGTGTGGCCGGATGCGCTGCCGCCGCTCATTGCGCATCCCTCGCTGCGCGACGAACAGCCGGTGCGGTTGCGGCGTCGGTGAGCGACGTCCATCTGCGTCGCGTCAGCTGAGCGTGGCGTCATTGCGGGCGGACGATGGAGTCATTGCAAGCGCAGCATGGTGTCGTTGCGAGCGGGCACGGCGTCATCGCGAGCGGAGCGAAGCAATCTCCCGCCCGCGTGGGGAGATTGCCGCGCCCATGCGCCCCGCGCAGTGACCATAGCAGTGCGGCGGCCGGTGTCAGGATCCCGCTCCGCCACACAAGGTCTACTGCCGAGGCTCAGCCCACCGCCAGTTCCAGCCACCCACGCGCATCGAACCGCCCGGCGTCGCCGCGGCGCAGCAGCACCGTGGTGGTATCAGATTCAACGATCGCCGGGCCGGTGATCTCCTGGCCCGACCCCAGCGCCGCGAAATCGAACACTGGCACCTCGACCCAGCCGCCGAGATAGACGCGCCGCATCGCCTTGGCCACCGCCGCGCCTTGCTCTCCCGCCACCGCGCCCGACGCCGCCGACAAACGCCCGATCACCGACGCCCGAGCATTGACCAGCACCACGTCCTGATCCCGCAGCGAATACGTATACAGCGCCTCGTGCCGGCGATGGAACGCCGTCTCGATCTCGGCCGCCAATTGCGGGCTGTCCCAGTCCAGCCCGTCCAGCGGCACCGCCACCTCGAACACCTGCTCGCCGTAGCGCATGTCCGCCGAACGGTGCACCTCCACCGGCCCC
>DASUJJ010000250.1:0-2149 GCA_036279335.1 Dyella sp. | reverse complement strand
GAGAACAAGACCATCATCGTCACCACCCACCAGGTCGAGGAGGTCGAGCACATCCTCACCGACCTGATGTTCATCCGCGACGGCAAGATCGTGCTCGACGCCGACATGAACGCGGTCGGCGAACGCTTCGCCGAGGTGCTGGTCAATGCCGACCAGGCCGATGCCGCGCGCGCGCTGCAACCGCTGAGCGAACGCCAGGTCTTCGGCAAGAGCATCTTCCTGTTCGACGGCGCCGACCGTTCGCGACTGCAGGGCCTGGGCGAAGTGCGCCGGCCCTCGATCAGCGACCTGTTCGTCGCCACCATGAAAGGGACCTACGCATGAAAACCTTCCTCTGGCTGGTCAAGCGCGAATTCTGGGAGCATCGCGGCGGCTTCCTGTGGGCGCCGATCGTCACCGCCGGCGTGTTCCTGGCGCTCAACCTGATGGGCATCATCACCGGCGAGGTACTGCGCAGCCGCCACCACGCCAGCTTCAACGGCATCGATTTCGACCAGATCAGCCGGCACATGGACGACAAGACGCTGGCGGTGGTCAGCAACGTGCTCGACACCACCATGTTCTCGCCGTCCATGCTGGTGTTCCTGGTGATGAGCGTGGTGGTGTTCTTCTACTGCGTGAACACGCTCGCCGAGGACCGCCGCGACCGCAGCATCCTGTTCTGGAAATCGCTGCCGCTGTCGGACCGCTCGATGGTGCTGTCCAAGGTCGCCAGCGCGATCGTGGTCGCCCCGGTGATCGCCACCGTGGTCAGCGTGGTCGCCGGCGTCGTGATGCTGCTGATGCTGGCCATCGTCGGCTCGGTCCACGGCGCCCACGTGTGGAACCTGGTATGGACGCTGCCGCATCCGTTCCGCGTGATCGGCACCATGCTCGGCACGCTGCCGTTGTACCTGGTGTGGACCCTGCCCGCGGTGGGCTGGCTGTTGCTGTGTTCGGCCTGGTCGCGCAGCAAGCCGTTCCTGTGGGCGCTGGCCTTGCCGCTGGGTGCGGGCACCATCGTCAGCTGGTTCAAGCTGATGGGCCTGTTCGACCTGTCCAGCGGCTGGTTCTGGCTGCACATCGTCGGCCGTTCGCTGCTCAGCGTGGTGCCGGGCGGCTGGATTGCCGGCCAGATCCACGCTGGCGACATGCATGGCATGGACCGCGTCGGCATGGACATCTCGCCGCACGCCTTCGTGGACATCCTCGGCATGCAGAACGATTACGCGCTGCTGCTCACCCCGCCGTTCTGGATCGGTGCCATCGCCGGCATCGTGATGATCGCCGGCGCCACCTGGCTGCGCCGCTGGCGCACCGAGATGTAGCCGCGTTCATTTGCCGTGGATACCGCCCCTGGTCAGGGCGGTGGGGTCGAGCAGCTTCTGCAGCTCGGCCTTCGACAGGCCGGTGGTCTCCAGCGCCACGTCGAGGATCGGACGCTTCTGCTTGTAGGCCTGCTTGGCCGTGGCTGCGCCCTTCTCGTAGCCGATCACCGGATTGAGCGCGGTGACCAGGATCGGGTTCCTGGCCAGCGCCTGGTTGACATGCGCCTTGTTGACCTTGAAGCCGGCAATCGCCTTGTCGGCGAGCAGCACCGACACGTTGGCCAGGATGCCGATCGACTGCAACAGGTTGTAGGCGATCACCGGCAGCATCACGTTGAGCTGGAAGTTGCCGGCCTGGCCGCCGATGGTGATGGTGGCGTCGTTGCCGATGACCTGCGCGGCGACCATGGCCACCGCCTCCGGGATGACCGGATTGACCTTGCCCGGCATGATCGACGAGCCCGGCTGCAACGCCGGCAATTCGATTTCGCCGAGGCCGGCCAGCGGCCCCGAGTTCATCCAGCGCAGGTCGTTGGCGATCTTCATCAGCGACACGGCATAGGTCTTCAGCTGGCCCGACAGCTCGACCGCCGCGTCCTGCGAGGCGATGCCCTCGAAGTAGTTGTCGGCTGATTCGAAGCGCACGCCGGTCAGCTTCCTCAGTTCGGTCGCCACCGCCGGCCCGATCCGGGGGTCGGCGTTGATGCCGGTGCCGACGGCGCTGCCGCCCAGCGGCAGGCGGCGCATGCGCGCGAGGGCGTCCTCGATCCGCCCGATGGCCGAAGCCACCTGCGCCGACCAGCCCGACAGCTCCTGGCCGAACGTGATGGGCATGGCGTCCA
>DASUJJ010000249.1:0-2820 GCA_036279335.1 Dyella sp. | reverse complement strand
GTCTCGCGCGCCGGGTCGAAGAACGGGATCGACAGCGTCTTGCCGTCGGCGCCCGCGACGCCATCGGGCGACCGCTCGCTGGAAAGCGTCGTGCCGACCAGGCCGAAGAACACGCGCTCGCCGTTGCTGCCGCCGTTGAGTGGGGTCAGGCCGTTGCCTTCGGCGCTCGCCTCGTCGTCGGAATACGGCACCGGATCGACAATCTGCAGATGCAGCTTGCCGGACGATCGCGCCACCATTTCCTGCAGCATCTCGCGCACCCGCAGCTCGTAGCTGCGCAGCTGCGGCAGGTCGCGCGCCGCGTGCTCGGAGAAGTACAGCGTCAGGCGCAGCGGGCGCTGCAGGTGGCCCACGATCTCCACCGTGCCGGGAGTGAGGGTGTACAGCCGGTCCGCGGTGAGATCGATCCGCGGCACGTGCACCCAGCGGCTCAGCGCCAGCGCGCCACCGATGAATACCAGCACCAGCGCGACCAGGGTGGCCGCGATGCGCGAGCGCCGACCGAACGTTCCGCGGCGCACCGTCAACGGCTCCGCCGCAGATCGAGCAGCAGCACTCCGGCGGTCAGCCAGGCCAGCATGCTCAGCACGAAGTAGGCCAGGTCGCGCAGGTCGAGCACGCCGCGCGCAATCGCCTCGAAATGGCGCAGCATGCTCAGGTGCGCCACGCCGTTCACCAGCCGGCGCGGCAGCGCCTCCTGGAAGAAATCGATCACCTGCGACTGCCCTGCCAGCAGCAGCAGCACGCACACCAGCGCGGTGAGAATGAATGCCACCACCTGGCTCTCGGTGAGCGCCGACAGGCACGCGCCGATGGCGAGAAAGGCGCCCGCCATCAGCCAGCTGCCCAGGTAGCCGGCGAGGATCACGCCGTTGTCCGGGTCGCCCAGGTAATTGACGGTGATCCAGATCGGAAAGGTCAGCGCCAGCGCCAGGCCCACGAACAGCCACGCGGCGAGAAACTTGCCCAGCATCGCCTGCCACAGCCGTACCGGCAGGGTCAGCAACAGCTCCAGCGTGCCCGACTTGGCCTCCTCGGCCCACAGCCGCATCGAGACGGCCGGCACCAGGATCAGATACAGCCACGGATGCATGGCGAAGAATGGCTGCAGGTCGGCCTGCCGCCGCTCGTAGATATCGCCGGCGTA
The DNA here is from genome assembly GCA_036279335.1 of Dyella sp. Taxonomy (GTDB): domain Bacteria; phylum Pseudomonadota; class Gammaproteobacteria; order Xanthomonadales; family Rhodanobacteraceae; genus Dyella_A. The sequence continues at coordinate 1,673 of DASUJJ010000249.1, read as the reverse complement.
GAAGGTGAGGATGCCCGCCAGCACCAGGAAGATCACCAGGAACACGTACGCCACGGTGGTCACGAAATAGCTGCGCAGCTCGCGCCGCACGATGGCGTTCACCGGACTCATGCGGCGCGCCCCTCGATCCCCGGCGCGGCCAGTTCCGGCGCCGTGGTGATGTGCCGGAACACCTCGTCCAGCCGGCCGCGTTCGAGCTGGATCTCCGACACTTCGAGCCCCTGCGCGCGCAGCAGCTGTTCCACTGCATCCAGAATCCGCTCGCCCGGCTTGGGAAACACCGTGATGCGCCCGTCCAGCGGATCGATTTCGATGGACGCCACCTGCGGCAGGCGACCGAGCATTTCCTGCGACACCGCGCTGCCCGGCGCGCTGAAGGACACGGCACCGTGGTAGCGCGAGCGCTGCTCCAGCTCGGCCGGCGTGGCATCCGCCAGCAGCCGCCCGCGGGCAATGATCACCACGCGGTTGCACAGCGCGTGCACCTCTTCCAGCAGGTGGGTGGACACCAGGATCGTGCGCTCGCGGGCCATCGCGTCGATCAGCTGGCGCACCGCATGCTTCTGGTTGGGATCGAGGCCGTCGGTGGGCTCGTCGAGCATCAGCACCGGCGGGTCGTGCAGGATCGCCTGGGCCAGCCCCACACGTCGACGCAGGCCTTTGGACAAGGTGTCGATGCACTGCTCGAGCACGTCTTCCAGCTGCAGCCGGGCAATCACCTCGTCAAAGCGCTGGCGCGCCACGCCGCTTGCCAGCCCGCGCATGCGGGCGATGAACAGCAGGAACTCGCGCACCGTCAGCTCACCGTAGCTGGGCGCGCCTTCGGGCAGATAGCCCAGCGCGCGGCGGGCCTGCTGCGAGGCGGTAATCACGTCGTGGCCGCAGACGCGCGCCGTGCCGGACGTGGGTGCGAGAAACCCGGCGATCATGCGCATCGCGGTGGTCTTGCCGGCGCCGTTGGGGCCGAGCAACCCGAGCACCTGGCCGGGCTCGGCGCGAATGCTGAGCGCGTCCACCGCGGTGAACTTGCCGTAGCGTCGGGTGAGCTGGTCGGTTTCGATCATCGGACGGCCGGTGGCGGGCATTGACGTGGCCGCGCGGGCCAGCAAGGGGAGCAACGAGCGCATTGCGCCGTGCAATGTACCGCACGTGCCGGGGCGATCAACCCGGCATGTGCGCAACTCCATGACTGCGCAAGCGACCACCTGCACGTGGCACAACAAAAAACCCCGTCCGCGAGCGGACGGGGTTCGGGTGACTCGCAGGTCGCCTTAGTTGCCGGTGCTGGCAGCCTCGGCCGGTGCTTCGGTCGAACCGGCAGTCGCGGGAGCTGCGCTGCTGGACGGGGCAGCCGGCGCATCGTCGAGCGTCGGCGGCTGGATGCCTGCCGCCTGCTCGGGCGTCTGCTCGGGTGCGTCGCTCAGCGGCAGATAGACGGCGTACCGCGCGTACTGCGTGACAGTGTTGTCGGTATCGATGGTCTCCGGACGGACCAGGATGTCGTAGAAGCGGTTCACCACGGTGTCGTACTCGTAGCCATGGGTCTGCGCATAGGCTTCAAGCTCATCACGGGTCTGCGGCACGCCGGCGTAGGTGCCGGTCCACATGCCCTTCAGCGCGGGACCGCCGGGCATCATGGTGGCACGGACGTCCTGGTCGATGATCAGGCGGCC
>DASUJJ010000248.1:0-3966 GCA_036279335.1 Dyella sp. | reverse complement strand
AGGACGCCGGCCCGCTGGCGCATCCGGTGCGCCCGGCCGAGTACCGCGAGATCAACAACTTCTATACCGCCACCGTCTACGAGAAAGGCTCCGAGCTGGTGCGCATGCTGGCCGGCAAGCTGGGCACCGAAGGCTTTCGTCGCGGCATGGATCGGTACTTCGAGCGCAACGACGGCCGCGCCGCCACGATCGAGGATTTCCTGGCGGCACTGGGCGAGGCCAACGGGCTCGATCTGCTGCCCTATCTGGCCTGGTACGGTCAGGCCGGTACGCCCCGGCTGCGCGCGCGCGGTCAGTTCGACGCCGCTGCGCGGCGCTACACGCTCACGCTGTCGCAGCACACGCCCACCAGCACGCGCCAGCCGGAAACATCGCCGCTGCCGATCCCGGTGAAGCTCGCGCTGTTCGATCGCGACGGTCGCATGCTGCCGCTGCAGATGGACGGCCAGACGGCCGAACGCGAGACGGTGGTGGTGCTTGAACGCACGGAGCAGAAGTTCGCCTTTGACGGGATCGACCACGCCCCGGTGCCCTCGCTGCTGCGTGGATTTTCCGCGCCGGTGATCCTGGAGTGCGACTACGCCCCGGCCGACCTTGCCCTGCTGCTCACCCACGACCCGGATGGCTTCAACCGGTGGGAGGCCGGCCAGCAGCTGGCCGCGCTGGCCTTCGACGACTGCCGCCATGGCGGGCAGATCGCCCTGCAGGCATGGTGCAACGCGCTGGCGCAACTGTTTGCCGACCCCACGCTGGACCCGGCCCTGCTCGCCGACCTCCTGACGCCGCCGGGCGAGGTGGAGCTGGCCGAACGCGAGCAGGAGGTGGATCCGGCGCAGATCCACGCCTTGCGGCAGCAACTGCAGAAGCAGCTGGCCCAGACGATCGGCACGTCGGCCCTGGCACAACGGCTGGCCGCGCTCGAGGTGGCCGGACCGCTGCAGCTCGATGCGGTGGCCAAGGCGCAGCGGCGGCTCAAGCGCCGCGTGCTGGAACTGCTCGCGCTGGTCGATGCACCCACGGCGCAGGCCCGTGCGAACGCCCAGTACCGCCGCGCGCAGGGCATGACCGACCGCCTCGCCGCGCTTTCCGTGCTGGTGCGCAGCGATGCGCCCGAAGCGGGCGATGCGCTGGCCGATTTCCGCCATCGCCACGCGGACAACCCGCTCGCGCTGGACAAGTGGTTCGCCGTGCAGGCGCAGCTGCCGGGCGAGCGGGCGCTGGAGCGCGTGCGCTCGCTGGAAAGCGATCCGGCCTTCACGCTGAAGAATCCCAACCGCGCGCGCGCCCTGCTGGGCACCTTCGCCAGCGGCAACCCGAGTGGTTTCCATCGCGCCGACGGCGCGGGCTACCAGCTGCTGGCCGAGCGTCTGGTGGCGCTCGACGCACTCAATCCGCAGATCGCCGCGCGACTGGCCACCGCGTTCAACGGCTGGCAGCGGCTGGAGCCGGTGCGCCGCGACGCGGCCAGACGGGTGCTGTCAGCACTGGCTGCAAAGCCGGAGCTGTCGCGGAATCTGGCGGAAATCGTCGCGGGCGTGCTCAAGAGCTGATCGCCGCAAGCGCAGGACGCGGGTCGTCCTGATCAGGCCCTCGGCACGGCGGAGTCACCGATACTCGACGCCGCTCCGAGGGCGGGTCGTTCCCGGGGCTGGCCGACTGGCCTGCCCACCAAGGACGACGCGTTTTCAGGCGGTGAGCTGGTGCAGCTGTTCGAGCAGACGGTGACGGCGCGACTCGAGGCGGGGGCGCAGCGTGCTGCGCTCGCGCTCGGTGCGGCGCTCAAGCTGTTCCATCGCCATCTCGACGCGACCGATCTCCATCCACAGATCGTGCTGCTGATAGACCGGTTCAAAGTTGAAGCTCATGTCCATGATGAATTCCCCTGATGATGCGTTTGACTCATGAGGGGGAATGCATTCCGCGTGCCAACAATGTGACCGCGATCACAGGGGATTGGCAGCGTTTCGGGCGAACCTGACGCGCCGCGTCACCTGCTGCCGCGACAAGGCAAAAACGGCCATTTCAGTCACATGGGGTTCACGCCTTCGGGTCAATGATTTGGCCTGCGTCACCGACGTTTGTTCGCCCGCAACCACGCTTTTCCGGTTTCTGGCGTCCGGCACTACGGTCATCCTGGATTCCCCCTGTTCCTGAGACCCGCCGGGCGCCAGATCTCTCAAAACAAAGCCCCGCGCCACATGGCGCGGGGCTTTGCGTTTGCGGATCCCCCAAAGGGAGACGGCGCCCGAAGGCGCCGTCATTGCTTCCTTTCCCCGGCACGCGGCGGAACCCCTGTCGTTCCGTCTCGGCGCGCATGAAGCGCTGCGTCTGCCCGTGAAAAGTGCAGATTGGTCGATGCACGATTCATGCCAACATTTTCGCCGGGGACGCGCGAGCAGACTGCGACTTACCATATCGCCCATCCACGTCCACTTTTGGACCCAGCAGGTCAGTTCCATGCGTCACCCGACACCCTACGACGTCATTGTGGTCGGCGGCGGCCACGCCGGCACCGAGGCCGCGCTTGCGGCCGCCCGCTGTGGCGCGCGCACGCTGCTGCTCAGCCACAACATCGAGACGATCGGCCAGATGAGCTGCAACCCGGCCATCGGCGGCATCGGCAAGGGTCATCTGGTGAAGGAGATCGACGCGCTGGGCGGCGCCATGGCCCGCGCGGCCGATCGCGCCGGCATCCAGTGGCGCACGCTCAATGCCTCCAAGGGCCCGGCCGTACGGGCGACGCGCTGCCAGGCCGATCGCGCTCTCTACAAGGCGGCGATCCGCAGGATCGTGGAAACCCAGCCCAACCTTGACCTGTTCCAGCAGGCGGTGGACGACCTGATCATCGAGGGCGGCCGGGTCACCGGCGTGGTCACCCAGATGGGGCTGAGCTTCCATGCGCCGGCGGTGGTGCTGACCGCCGGCACCTTCCTCGCCGGCAAGATCCATATCGGCCCGGCGCAGTACGCCGGTGGGCGCGCCGGCGATCCACCCGCCCGCACGCTGGCGCTGCGGCTGCGCGAACTCCCCGTGGCGGCCGACCGCCTGAAGACCGGCACGCCGCCGCGCATCGATATGCGCAGCATCGACTTCAGCGCGCTGGAGGAGCAGCCCGGCGACGATCCGGCGCCGGTGTTCTCCTACCTCGGCTCGCGCGACGAACATCCGCGCCAGGTCAGCTGCTGGATCACCCACACATCCGAGCACACCCACGAGCTGATTCGCGGCGCGCTCGACCGCTCGCCGCTTTACAGCGGGCAGATCGAGGGCGTGGGCCCACGCTATTGCCCGTCGATCGAGGACAAGGTGGTGCGCTTCGCCGAGAAGGGCTCGCACCAGGTGTTCATCGAGCCGGAAGGGCTGGATACCTTCGAGATCTATCCCAACGGCATCTCCACGTCGCTGCCGTTCGACGTGCAGCTGGCGCTGGTGCGCTCGATCAAGGGCTTCGAGCAGGCGCACATCACCCGCCCCGGCTACGCCATCGAGTACGACTACTTCGACCCGCGCGGCCTGCAGCCGTGGCTGGAGACCAAGGCCATTGGCGGGCTGTTCTTCGCCGGCCAGATCAACGGCACCACCGGCTACGAGGAGGCCGGCGCCCAGGGCCTGATCGCCGGCCTCAACGCCGCGCTCGCCACGCAGGGAAAGGCGCCGTGGTATCCGCGCCGCGACGAGGCCTACATCGGCGTGCTGATCGACGACCTCACCAGCAACGGCACGATCGAGCCGTACCGCATGTTCACCTCGCGCGCCGAATACCGGCTGCACCTGCGCGAGGACAACGCCGACCTGCGCCTGACCGAAACCGGCCACGCGCTGGGCGTGGTGCCGGCCGCACGCTTCGATGCGCTGCGCGCCAAGCGCGAGGCGGTGGCGCGCGAGCTGCAGCGGCTGGGGACACTGTGGGCCGCACCGAACAATGCGCTGGGCGCGGCGATCGAGCGCCACCTCGGCATCGCGGTG
>DASUJJ010000247.1:0-6465 GCA_036279335.1 Dyella sp. | reverse complement strand
CTTCGCTCCCAGCCCCACCGGCTTCCTGCACATCGGCGGCGCGCGCACCGCGCTGTACTGCTGGCTGGAGGCGCGTCGCCGCGGTGGCGAATTCGTGCTGCGCATCGAGGATACCGATCGCGAGCGGTCCACCGACGAGGCCGTGCAGGCCATCCTCGACGCGATGCACTGGCTGGACCTGGATGCCGACGCGGCGCCGGTCTACCAGACTCATCGCCTGGCGCGCTATCAGGAAGTGGCCGATCGTCTCGTGGCCGAGGGCAAGGCGTATTACGCCTACGAGAGCAAGGAAGAAATCGAGGCGATGCGCGAGGCGGCGATGGCCGCTGGCGAGAAGCCCCGCTACAACGGCTATTACCGCGATCGCAACGAGCCCCGCCGCGACGATCCGAATCGGGTCATCCGCTTCAGGAATCCCACCGAGGGTTCGGTGGTGTTCGAGGACAAGGTCAAGGGCCGCATCGAAATCGCCAACAGCGAGCTGGACGACCTGGTGATCTTCCGCTCCGACGGCTGGCCGACCTACAACTTCGCCGTGGTGGTGGACGACATCGACATGGGCATCACCGAGGTGATCCGCGGCGACGACCACGTCAACAACACGCCGCGGCAGATCAACATCTACCACGCGCTGGGCGCGCCGGTGCCGGAGTTCGCGCACCTGCCGATGATCCTCGACAAGGAGGGCAAGAAGCTCTCCAAGCGCACCAATTCGGTGAGCGTCATGGAGTATCGCGCCGACGGCTTCCTGCCGCATGCGCTGCTCAACTACCTCGTGCGGCTGGGCTGGTCGCACGGCGATCAGGAGATCTTCTCGCGTGCGGAGATGATCCAACTTTTTGATATTTCCGACGTCAACAAGGCGGCCTCGCGCTTCGACACCGAGAAGCTCGCGTGGCTCAACCAGCATTACCTCAAGACCGACGATCCGGCGGCCATCGCGCCGGAGTTCGAATGGCACCTGCAGCGCGCCGGCTACGATCTGGCCAACGGCCCGGCGCCGGCCGACCTGATCGTGGCGCTGCGCGATCGCGTGCAGACCCTGAAGGAAATGGCCGAGCGCGCCGCGATCTGGTTCGGCCCCATCGTCGAGTGGGACGAGAAGGCCGTCGCCAAGCACCTGAAGAACGACAGCGCGGTCGCCGTGCTCACCGAGGCGAAAGCGCTGCTCGCTGGCTGCGAGTGGAAGCCCGAGCCGATCCACGCGGTGATCGAGCAGATCGCCGCAAAGCTGGCGCTCGGCATGGGCAAAATTGCCCAGCCGCTGCGCGTGGCGATGACCGGCACCCAGGTGTCGCCGTCAATCGACCACACCATCTATCTGGCCGGCCGCGACGTGGCTTTGCAGCGCATCGACGAAGCGCTCGCGCGGGCGCAGGGATGATCCCGCTCGCCATGCCACTCCGCTGCGGCGATCGGCATGGATGAGCTGCTGAGCAAGGCGCTGCAGGGCGTCGACCCGGACGCGCCGGGGGCGTTCTGGCAGGTGTTCGCCAACCTGATGGCGCTGGTGCCGTGGACGGCGCTGACCTTGTGGAGCGTGTTTTTCGTGGTCATTGGGGCCGGGCTCGGCTGGTGGCGCGGGCACACCCGCGCCGGCGTGCTCTGGGCGTTGGCGCTGGGGCCAATCGGCTGGCTGGTGGTGCTGTGGCTGCCGCGTGCGGGCAAGGGCGTGCCGCCACCATTGCCGCCACCTCGTCGCCGTCGCTAGTTGTCGCAGCGGCGAGGGTTCTGCTTCCCCTGATGGCCCCCATATCCAGTTTCACGGGCGCCGCAGTGCCCGGATGTAACATGCGTAACGAAGCGATTCCATCGAGCAACTTCCATTGAGCAAGCAGGCAACCGGCAAGTTTCACACGCATCACGAAGGCGACCCGCAGGGGTTCGTCGACGCGGTGGCGCTCGCCAGCGAGGAGCGCGGCCTGCGCCTTACGCCGCTGCGCAAGGAAGTGCTGGAGCTGGTGGCGGCCGCCGGCAAGCCGGTGAAGGCCTACGACCTGCTCGACCAGCTGCGCGAGCGCCACGGCAACGCTGCCCCGCCCACGGTGTATCGCGCGCTGGATTTCCTGCTTGAGCAGGGCTTCATCCACAAGCTCGAATCGATCAACGCCTTTGTCTCCTGCCATCACCCGGCCGAGGCGCACCAGGTGCCGTTCCTGATCTGCGACGTCTGTTCGAGCGCGCAGGAAGTGTGCGACGCCCGCGTGGCAGCGCTGATCGAATCGCAGGCCGAGAGCTTCGGTTTCCGCCCGCAGGCGCAGACGCTGGAAGTGCACGGGGTGTGCCGCCACTGCAGCAAGGGCTGAACCGGCGGCTGCGCGCGCAGTGCCGCGGCTGGCGCGTGCTTTCGTTATAAAGTAACATGGCGACATTGATAGCCGGCCTGTGCCTGCTTCGTCGAATGGGGTGACCCATGGATCCCGAACTTTCCGGCAAGTCGTTCTGGTGGCACGTCGCCGATCGCGTGGGCACCATCGCGTCATTCCTGTGCGCCATCCACTGCGCACTGCTGCCGTTCGTGCTGGCGCTGCTGCCGTTCGTGGGGCTGGAGTTCCTGGCCAGCCACACCTTCGAGCGCATCTTCGTGATGTTCGCCTGCGCGCTGGCGCTGTTCAGCCTTGGCCGTGGCTACCGGCGCCATCGGATCCCGCAGCCGCTGACGATCGCCTTGCCCGCGCTGGCTCTGCTGCTGGCCGGCGTCACGGTGGCGGAGGGCGGCTCGATCGTGGTGCATAGCGTCATGGTCACCATCGGCGGCCTGCTGCTCGCTTTCTCGCACTTCCTCAATCTGCGCGCCGACCGCCTGTACGACCACGTGCATGGCCCCAACTGCGTTCACTGAATGGCGCCGGCTTGCGATTTGCGCGCCCGCTGCTACGATGACGGACTGTTTTCGACATCACACGTATTTGAAGGAGTTTCCATGGGTAAGGGCGATCGCAAGACCCGTCGCGGCAAGATCAACCGCGCCAGCTACGGCAACAGCCGCGCTCATGGCGTCCAGCCGGCCGTGGCCGGCGGCAAGCCCACGGTGACCAAGCCGGCGGCTGCCAAGAAGGCCGCGCCGAAGAAAAAGTCCGCCTGAGCGATCTGCTCGGTGGCAAGCGAGAAACCCCGCCCGGTGCGGGGTTTTTTGTTTGAGGAGGCGGGGTGAGGGGCTTTCTGATCGAACGGGAGTCGCTGCCAGGGATGCGCGCAATGAAGGGAGTCAACCGATGAAGATCGATCGTGCCGGGCAGATTTCCGCCCAGACCTGGGCCGTCGCGCTGCTGATCGCATGCGCAGCGGCGATCTGGATTCCGGCGATCTGGACGCCCTTCTGGGGCGATGACTACGTCTATCTATATGGCGCCCGGCTGGCCAACCAGACCGGGCAGTCGTGGTTTCAGACGTTCTGGCCAACCCAGCCCCTGCAGTTCTGGCGCCCGCTCTCGCAGGAGGCGTGGTGGCGCATCGTCGAAAGCGCCATGGCCTCCCACGCTCGCGTCGCACACACAGCCGCGCTCGCATGGCATCTGCTGGCTGCCGCGGCCGTCGGGCTCGCCGGCGCCGCGCTGGCGCGGGCCTCGGACTGGCTGAGGCCGGGCAGGGTGGGCGTGCTGGCGGGGGCGATCTATGGCGTGCTCGCCCTGAACGTGCTGCCCGTTCACTGGGTCGCTGCCGTCAACAGTTCGATCCTCGTGATGTTCACCGGCTTGATCCTGGCCGCGTGGCTGGCGGCAGGCGTGGCTGGCGGCCGGACCGCGCGCCTGCTCCTGCTGGCGGCCGTTCCCGTTTTGTTCGTGCTGGCCTTGCTGAGCAAGGAATCGGCGGTGCTCACGCCGGTGTTGATGGTGGGCTTTGCCCTGTTCGCGCGGGTGCGATGGCGGCGCGGGCACGTCGCGACGCTGGCCGCGTGTGTCGTGATCGCGGCGGTCTGGCTGGCCTTGCGTGCGCAGGTCACCGTGCCGCCGGCGGCGCAGTATTCGTACGCGTTTGGCCTCAACCTGGTGCGCAACGCGGTGTCGCTGGTGGCGTGGTTGTTCAACGTGCCTCGCGAGGCCCTGCGCATGCTGGTCGGCGGCAACAAGCTGTACGCATTGGGCTGGATCGCCGCGGTGACGATCCTGGTCGCCGCGGTCTGGTTGCTCGCGCTGCGTGGCGGAATCGGGCGGCTGCAGCCGCGGCAGTGGCTGATCGCGCTGGCGTTCCCCGTCGTCGCCTATGCGCCGTACTTTCCCTTGAGCTGGAACAGCTACGCCTATTACGCGGCGGTGGCGTCAATGCTGCCGGTCATCGTGCTGGCGCGTCTGCTCGATGGGCGCCGCAGGGTGCTGGTCGCGGCACTGCTGTTGGGGTGTTCCGGCTGGCTGGCGGTAGCGGGTACCCGCTACCTGGACCATCCAGGATTGATCGGTCGGGCACGTTGGGCCGAGGCACCGTTTCGCCAGCTCGGGCAGCAGCCCATCACGCCCCCCTTGTGGGTGCGGGTGGAGGACGAGCACCGCTTCTACGCGATGGGACCTTACGGCCTGGCCTGGCGATTGGGGCTGCCGTTGAGTGAGATCCACCGGGTCGATGCCTGTCCGCCGCGCCCGGGTACTTGCCTGGTCATTCGCAGCGGCGACCGCTGAGAGGTATCTGCTCGGGTTACCGGCGCGGATGGTGCGCCGGCGCGCGTCAGTCCCGCGGTCGGCCGGCCACGAAGCTCCGGCGCAGCAGATCGCCGCCGATCCAGTAGCACAGCTCGGCCGGGTCGCTGACGTTCCATACCGCCAGGTCGGCGCGCTGGCCCACGGCCAGCGTGCCGCGGTCGTGCAGGCCGAGCGCGCGGGCGGCCTGCACGGTCACGCCGCGCAGGGCTTCTTCGGGCGTGAGCCGGAACAGCGTGCAGGCCATGCCGGCGGCCAGGCGCAGCGACAGCAGCGGCGAGGTGCCGGGGTTGCAGTCCGTGGCCACCGCCATCGGCACGCCGGCGGCGCGCAGGGCGTCGATCGGGGGAAGTTGGGTTTCGCGCAGTGCATAGAAGGCGCCGGGCAGCAGCACCGCCACGGTGCCGGCCGCGGCCATCGCGGCCACGCCGGTGGCGTCGAGGTGTTCGAGGTGGTCGGCCGACAGACCGCCGAAGCGCGCCACCAGCGCGGCACCGCCCTGGTCGGACAGCTGCTCGGCGTGCAGCTTCACCGGCAGGCCGAGCGCGCGGGCGCGCTCGAACAGGCTCTGCGTTTCGGCCGGCGTGAAACCGATGCCCTCGCAGAACGCATCCACCGCGTCGACCAACCCTTCGCCGGCCAGCGCGGGCAGCCAGGCATCGCATACGGCGTCGACGTACGCGTTGCGCCGATCGCGATATTCCGGCGGCAGCGCGTGCAGCCCGAGGAACGTGGTGCGCACGGTGACGCCCAGCGTGGCGCCAACGCGGCGCGCCACGCGCAGCATTTTTCGCTCGTCGTCCAGCGTGAGGCCGTAGCCGGACTTGATCTCCAGCGTAGTGACGCCGTCGGCGAGCAGGGCCTTGGCGCGCCTGGTGGCCGCGGCGAGCAACTGGTCCTCGTCGGCCGCGCGGGTGGCGGCGACGGTGGACACGATGCCGCCACCGGCTTGCGCGATCTGCGCATAGCTGGCGCCGTTGAGGCGCTGCTCGAACTCGTGCGCGCGGTCGCCGCCGAACACCAGATGGGTGTGGCAGTCGATCAGCCCAGGCGTCACCAAGGCGCCGCCGAGCGCGTGAACCTCGTTGGCCAGCGCATGTGCGGCGCCGGGCAGGGCGTCGTCCGCGCCGATCCAGGCGATGCGTCCCTCATGCAGGGCGATCGCGCCGCCGCGGATCAGGCCGTATGGCATGTCGCCCGCGAAGGTTGCCAGCGTGGCGTCGAGCAGCAGGTGGTCCCAGCGGGCGGCGGTCATGGTCAATCCTGCTCCGGCGGCGGTGTGTCGTGGCGCACGTGCGGTGTGGATGGGTCTTCAGCGTGTCGCGGCCGCGCCAGCAGCGCTTCGTCTTCCGGATCTTCGCGTCCTGCAGCGGTGGCAGCCTGCACGCGTTCTTCCGCCGCGCGGCGCTCGCGCTCCTGCTCAAAGCCTTCCACCAGTCGATCGGCCAGCGCGTGGTACACCGGCTGGCGGCACACCAGAGCCGATGTCGCGCGGGCCAGCAGGCAGGCGGCCATGATCGGCAGCGCCATCTGCTGGTTGGCGGTGAGCTCCATCGAGATCACCGTGGCGGTCAGCGGCGCCTGCGTGACGCCGGAGAGGTACGCCGCCATCGCCAGCAGCACCACCGCGGCCGGATCGGTGCCCGGCAGCAGCGCGCTGATGTTGTTGCCCAGCCCGGCCCCTACCGCCAGCGCGGGCGAAAAGATGCCGCCGGGAATGCCGGCCCAGTAGGAGGCGATGTTGCCCAGGAACTTCAGCGCGCCGAAGCCCTGCACCGTGTCGCTGTGCCCGGCGAGGATCGCCTTGGCCTGTTCGTAGCCGGTGCCGTACAGG
>DASUJJ010000246.1:0-2359 GCA_036279335.1 Dyella sp. | reverse complement strand
GCCTCCGCCAACGAGCTGAACGATTCGATCGGCAAGGTCTTCAAGGAAAGCCAGATCTACCGCATCGATCACTATCTCGGTAAGGAGACGGTGCAGAACCTGATGGCGCTGCGCTTCGCCAACGCGCTGTTCGAGCCGCTGTGGAACGCCGCCCATATCGACCATGTCCAGATCACCGTCGCCGAAACCCTCGGCGTCGAAGGCCGCGCCGGCTATTACGATACCGCCGGCGCGCTGCGCGACATGGTGCAGAACCACATGCTGCAGCTGCTTTGCATGGTGGCGATGGAACCGCCGGCCTCGCTTTCGCCCGACGCCGTGCGCGACGAGAAGCTCAAGGTGCTGCACGCGCTCAAGGCCATCGACATGCGCAACGTCGGGCAATTGACCGTGCGCGGCCAGTACAAGGCCGGCGCCATCGACGGCGAGCGCGTGCCGGGTTATCTGGAAGAGCTGGACGATGGCCAGTCCAACACCGAGACCTTCGTCGCGCTGAAGGCGGAGATCGCCAACTGGCGCTGGGCCGGGGTGCCGTTCTACCTGCGCACCGGCAAGCGGCTGGCCACGCGGCTGTCGGAGATCGTGGTGGCGTTCAAGTCGGTGCCGCATTCGATCTTCGACGCCTCGGCCGGCCCGCTGGCGCACAACCGGCTGGTGCTGCGGCTGCAGCCGGACGAGGGCGTCAAGCTGTGGCTGACCATCAAGCACCCGGGCCCGGGCGGCCTGCGCCTGCGCCACGTGCCGCTGGACATGAGCTTCGTCGAAGCCTTCGGTGTGCAGCAGCCCGACGCCTACGAGCGCCTGCTGCTGGACGTGGTGCGCGGCAATCCCACGCTGTTCATGCGTCGCGATGAAGTGGAAGCGGCCTGGCGCTGGATCGACCCCATCCTTGCCGCCTGGAGCGGCGGGGGCGAGCCGCCGCGGCCGTATGCGGCCGGTAGCTGGGGCCCGAGCGCCGCGGTGGCGCTGATCGAGCGCGACGGCCGTACCTGGAACGAGGACAGCGAGTAGCCCGGCGTTTCACCCGATGCTGCCGACGCGCTTCCGACACTGTCGAACCCTTCCGACGCCCGTGCGCCCATGACGACTTCGCTCAACGTGACCACCCACAGCTTCACCGATTGCCACGCCCTTGCCGTCGCGCTCGCCGAGCGCGTCGCCGACCGCCTGCGCGCGGGGCTGCTCGAGCGCGACTTCGCGCTGCTGGCGGTATCCGGCGGACGCACGCCGCTGCACTTCCTCGACCTGCTGTCGCAGGCCACGCTGGACTGGTCCAAGGTGCAGGTCACCCTGGTCGACGAGCGTTGGGTGGACGAGGGCGACCCGCGCTCCAACGCGCGGCTGGTGCGCGGGCACCTGCTGCAGCACGCGGCGGCGGCCGCCCGGTTCGTGCCGCTGTACACCGGCGCCGCCACGCCCGAGGCCGGCCAGGCCGAGGCAAGCCGCCGCGTGCATGCGCTGCCGTTGCCCTTCGATGCGGTGGTGCTGGGCATGGGCCTGGACGGCCATACCGCGTCGTTCTTCCCCGGCGGCGACCAGCTGGCGGCGGCGCTGGATCCCAACCAGCCCAGTGGCGTGCTGCCGATGCGCGCCCCCGACGCCGGCGAGCCGCGCATCACCTTGACCCTGCCCGCCCTGCTGCAGACCCGCCACCTGTTCCTGCACATCGAAGGCGAGGCCAAGCGCGACGTGCTGGCGCAGGCCCGGCTGGGCTTGGGCGAGGCGGCCGACTATCCGGTGCGCGCCGTGCTGGAGCGTTCGCCGGTGCCGGTCGACGTGTACTGGTGTCCCTGACTGATGATCGCCGGCCCCGGTGGCCGGCACGGAGTACCCGCAATGAATTCGCTGCATCCCGTCGTCGCCGAAGTCACCGCGCGCCTCATCGAACGCAGCCGCGAGAGCCGCGCGGCTTACCTCGCGCGCATCGAGGCGGCCGCCGGTGGCGATGGCCCGCACCGCGCACAGCTGTCCTGCGGCAACCTGGCGCATGGTTTCGCCGGTTGCACCGGGGCCGACAAGGCCGCGCTGCGTGAAGGGCGCGGGCCCAACCTCGGCATCGTCACGGCCTACAACGACATGCTCTCGGCGCACCGCCCGTACGAACGCTACCCGGCGTTGATCCGCGAACTCGCGCATGAATTCGGCGCTACCGCGCAGGTCGCTGGCGGGGTGCCGGCGATGTGCGACGGGGTCACCCAGGGCCGCGCCGGCATGGAGCTGTCGCTGTTCTCGCGCGACGTGATCGCCATGGCCACCGCCGTGGCGCTCTCGCACGACATGTTCGACGGCGCGCTGTACCTGGGGATCTGCGACAAGATCGTGCCGGGCCTGCTGATCGGTGCGCTGAGCTTCGGCCACC
>DASUJJ010000245.1:0-4922 GCA_036279335.1 Dyella sp. | reverse complement strand
CTCACCACTGACGCCTGCCATGAAGCCCCACCTGCTCGCTCTTGCCCTCGCCGCTGCGCTGGCCGCCACGCCGCCTGCTTTCGCCACCGATGCCGCGACGGCAGACGCCGCCGGCGACGTGTCGACAGCGGGCCAGAAGGTGGCGCCGGTCAAGCAGCTCGATGCGGTGCAGGTCAGCGTTGCGCTCGACCGGGCGCGCAACGCGTTGTCACCCGACACGGGTTCGAGCCAGTACGTGATCGACCGTAAAGCCATCGCGCAGCTGCCGCTGGGCGATGCCACGCCGGTGAACCAGGTGCTGCTGCAGGCGCCCGGCGTGGTGCAGGATTCCTACGGCGGGCTGCACGTGCGCGGCGACCATGCCAACCTGCAGTACCGCATCAACGGCGTGATCATCCCCGAGTCGATCTCCGGCTTCGGCCAGACGCTGGACACGCGCACCATCCACACCATCAAGCTGCTCGACGGCGCGCTCCCTGCGCAGTACGGCCTGCGCACCGCGGCCGTGGTCGACATCACCACGAAGAGCGGCCACGAGCTCGGCAATGGCGGCAGCGTGGGCATCACCGGCGGCTCGTTCGGCACGCTCAACCCCAATGCCTCGATCTGGGGCAGCACCGATCGCTGGAGCTGGTTCCTCACCGCCAACTACCTGGAAAGCGACGTGGGGGTGGAGAACCCGACCGCCAGCCGCACGCCGATCCACGACCACACGAACCAGCTCAAGGCATTCGGCGACATCTCCTACCTGATCGACAACGACACGCGCTTGAGCTTCCTGTTCGGCGCGGCCAACAGCCGCTTCCAGATCCCCAACAATCCCGGCCAGCAACCGAGCTTCGGCTACCTCGACACGGTGGACTTCAACTCGGCCGAGCTCGACGAACGCCAGCGCGAGACCACCCGCTTCGGCGTGCTGTCGCTGCAGGGCAAGGCCGCCGGCACGGACTACCAGCTGTCGCTCGGCCAGCGCTACTCAGGCCTGCAGTTCACGCCCGACGTGATCGGCGATCTGATGTTCAACGGCATCGCCTCGCGCATCGATCGCAGCAACCGCGCCAGCACGCTGCAGGCCGACCTCGCCACCCCGCTGGGCGATCGCCACACCCTGCGCTACGGCGTGTACGGCAGCTTCGAACGCGCGCCCAGCCGCAACGATGCATATGTATTCCCGGCCAATGCCGACGGCAGCCAGGCCAGTACCACGCCGATCCGCATCGTCGACGGCAACCGGCTCACCGCGAGAACCTGGTCGGCCTACGTGCAGGACGAGTGGAGCATCGGCGACAAACTGACCGTGAACTATGGCCTGCGCGGCGACGTGTACAAGGCCTTCCGCACCGAGAGCCAGCTCAGCCCGCGCCTTGGCGCGGTCTATCAGGCCACCTACAGCACGGTGCTGCACGCCGGCTATTCACGCTATTTCACCCCGCCGGCGACCGAGGCGATCACCACCGCCAACCTCGCCCGTTTCGACGGCACCACCAACGCATTGCCGGACAACGGCAACAACACGCCGCTGGCCGAACGCAGCGACTACTTCGACGCAGGCATTTCGCAGAACGTGGGGCCGCACCTCACGCTGGGCGTGGACGCCTATTACCGCAAGGTGCAGCGCCTGCAGGACGAAGGCCAGTTCGGCGCCGCGCTGGTGTACTCCACCTTCAACTACGCGCGCGGCCGCATCAAGGGCGTCGAGTTCACCGTCAACTACGACCGTGGCCCGCTCAGCGCGTACTTCAACTTCTCGGCCAGTCGCGCCACCGGCAGCCAGGTGATCACCAGCCAGTACAACTTCGCGGCGGACGATCTGGCCTATCTGGCCAACCACTACATCTTCCTCGACCACGACCAGACGTACTCCTCGTCCGGCGGCATCAGCGTGGCCCTGGGCGAGGCCACCCGCGTGGGCGCCAACTACCTGTTCGGCAGCGGCGTGCGCAAGGACGGCCGCGTGCCCAACGGCGCGTCGCTGCCGGCGTACCTGCAGCTCAACCTGAGCCTGTCGCACGACTTCCAGCTCGACCGCACCGGCACGCTGCACACCCAGCTGGCGCTGCTCAATGCGCTTGACCGCAGCTACGCGATCCGCGACGGCAGCGGCATCGGCGTGGGCGCACCGCAGTTCGGGCCGCGTCGCGGCGTGTACCTCACCGTGCAGAAGGATTTCTGATCCCCCCCGCTTGCCGCGTCACGACGATGGGCGCTCCCCCTCCCTCGGTCGTCGTGACGCGGGCAAGCATCCTTGCGGCGTCCGGGCGCGCGACTGCCCGCGTGATGTCGCCATCCGGTCAGCAACGGCGCACGGCGCTGCCTGCCCAAGCCGCTATCCTTGCGCGCGTTCTCCCCGAGCGACTCACGCATGCACAACCGCCTTCCCGAACCGTCCGCCGACGAGCGCGCGCATTCCGATCGCCTGCTGGCGCAACTGCGCCAGCACATCGCCGCGCACGGGCCGATGCCTTTCGCGCAGTACATGGAACGCTGCCTCTACACGCCCGGGCTGGGCTACTACAGCGCGGGGGCGACCAAGTTCGGCGAGGCCGGTGATTTCATCACGGCGCCGGAACTGGGCGAGCTGTTCGCCCGCTGCGTGGTGCAGGCGGTGCGGGGAACGCTGGCGCAGCTCGGCGAATCAGCCGAGTTCCTTGAACTCGGCGCCGGCAGCGGCGCCTTCGCCGAAGCGGCGCTGCGCGCCATGCACGAGGCCGGCACGCTGCCGCGCCGCTACGCCATTCTCGAACCCAGCGCCGATCTGCGCGAGCGTCAGCGCGCCCGCCTAGACGCCACGCTACCGCCCGAGGTGGCTGCCCGCGTGCACTGGCTCGACCAGCCGCCGGTCACGCCGTGGCGAGGCGTGCTGTTCGCCAACGAGGTGGTCGACGCGCTGCCCGCCACCCGCTTCGCGATCCGCGACGGCGCGGTGTGGGAAGAGTGCATAGGCCTGGGCGACGACGGCCGCCTGTTGCGTGAAGATCGTCCCGCCGACGCCGCGCTCGTCGCCGCCGTGCGCCAGCTCGAACGCGAGCTGGGCGCGCCGTTCGTCGACGGCTATCGCTCCGAGCTGCTGCCGCAGCTGGCCGCTTGGCTGCAGGCGATCGCCGGCACGCTGGAGGCGGGCGTGATGCTGTTCGTCGACTACGGCTACACCCGCCGCGAGTTCTACCTGCCCGAGCGCCGCGACGGCACGCTGATGGCGCACTATCGCCACCGCAGCCATGCCGATCCGCTGTACCTGCCCGGCCTCAACGACCTCACCGCCTCGGTCGATTTCAGCGCGCTGGCCGAGGCCGGCGCGCGCGCGGGCTTCACGCTCGCCAGCTACCTGCCGCAGTCGTCGTTCCTGATCGGCGCCGGCCTGCCGCAGGCGTTCGAGGCGGAGTATGCCGCCGCGCCCGACGAAGCCGCGCGCTATCGCCTCGCCCAGCAGGTGAAGCGGCTCACCCTGCCCGAGCAGATGGGCGAGCGCTTCCAGGCGATGCTGTTCGCCCGCGGCCTGGATCCGCTGCCGCTGCCCGCCGACCTGCTCGACGGCGACCACGCCGAACGGCTGTGAGCGCCGCGCCCGGCCGCCTGCACTTCCACCGCACGTGGGTGGTGCTGGGCGCGCTGCTGATGGCGTGGACGCTGTGGATGGCTCTGCGCCCGGACCCGGACATCACGCTGGCCGTACCGGACGGCGACAAGCTGCTGCACGCGTTCGCCTTCACCGGCCTGATGGGCTGGTGGGGCAACGTTTATGCCGATCGCCGCCGCCGCGTCGGCGCGGCGCTGGTTTGCCTCGCCTTCGGTATGTTCATCGAGTTCGCGCAGTGGCTCGATCCACCGCGCGATGCCGATCGGTTCGACGTGCTCGCCGACGCGGTGGGCATCGCGCTGGCGTGGCTCCTGCTGCGCACGCCGCTCGCCCGCGTGCTGGCGAGCGGCGAGGCGTGGTTACGGCGTCGCCGTCGCAGCTGAGGTGGCCGGCGCGGGCGCCGCGCTGCCATCGGCCGCCGCTGCCGGTGCCGGTTCGGCCGGGCTCACCGGCGTGGAGTCCTCGGGGCGGCGCGCCAGCTCGCCGTGCTTGAACAGGTTGGCGGCCACCTGGTAGTAGGCGATCGCGTCGTTCACCAGCGCCTGGTTGACCGGGGAGGCCGGCTTGGCGTCGCCGGTCTCGAAGTCGGGGATCAGCTGCTCCATCTTGCGGCCGGGCTCCAGCGCGGTGAGCACGTTGTGGCGCAGGTAGCCGAGCTTCTCGTAGGTGGCCGGGAAGGCGCGCTCGCGGCCGGGTTCGAGCTGGAACACGTCGTAGCCGAAGAAGCGGCTGCGGTAGCTGAAGTGCAGCAGGCCGAGCAGGGTCGGCGGGATGTCGATCTGCGCGGTGAGCCGCTCGACCTTGCGCGGTGCGATGTGCGCCGGCGCGTAGATCCACAGCGGGATGTGGTAGCGGTTGATCGGGATGCTCGCCTTGCCCGCGCTGGACGCGTCGTGGTCGGCGGTGATCACGAACACGGTGTCGTTGAAGTACGGCTTCTCCCTGGCGCGCTTGAGGAAGTCGCCGATCGCCCAGTCGGTGTACGCCACCGCACCCGCGCGCGAGCCCTGCGGGAATTTCACGCGGCCTTCCGGGAAGGTGTACGGGCGGTGGTTGGAGGTAGTCATGATGTGCAGGAAGAACGGCTTGCCCTGCGCGTGTACCTGGTCCATCTGCGCCAGCGCCATGGTGAACAGGTCTTCGTCGGACACGCCCCACACGTTCTCGTGATGGATGGTGGCGTCCTTCGGATAGTCCTTGCGATCCACCGCCAGGTAACCGTTGTGGCTGAAGAAGTAGTTCATGTTGTCGAAGTAGCCGTAGCCACCGTAGACGAACTCCGACACGTAGCCGCGATCGTTGAAGATGTCCGCCAGCGAGAACAGGTTCTCGTTGTTCTTCATCT
>DASUJJ010000244.1:0-2634 GCA_036279335.1 Dyella sp. | reverse complement strand
AATTTCGCGCGGCCTGAAGGCGCTCGCCAAGGAGCTGGCCGTGCCGGTGATCGCGCTCTCGCAGCTCAACCGCTCACTGGAATCGCGCACCGACAAGCGCCCGATGATGAGTGACCTGCGCGAGTCCGGCGCCATCGAGCAGGACGCCGACGTGATCATGTTCATTTACCGCGACGACTACTACAACAAGGAATCGCCGGACAAAGGCCTGGCCGAAATCATCGTCGGCAAGCAGCGCAACGGCCCCACCGACACGGTGAAGCTCACCTTCCTCGGCCACTACACCAAGTTCGAGAACTACGCGCCGGATTCGTTCGTGGGGTCGTTCGATTGATGCGAGGCCGGGAATCGGGAATAGGGAAAAGAGAATCGGTGAAAAGCCAAAGCGGCGCTTTCGAAGCACCACGCCACTCGTATTTCCAGTTGGGTAGAGAGGGGCATCGCACCGAAAACCGCCCTTCCTATTCCCCATTCCCGATTCCCGATTCCCTGCCGTCATGAGCCGCACCACCGTCGCCACCATCCACCTGGGCGCGCTGCGCCACAACCTCGCGCTGATCCAGCGCGCGGCGGCTCCGGCGCGGGTGATGGCGGTGGTCAAGGCCGACGCCTACGGCCACGGCCTCGAGCGCGTGGCGCGCGCGCTGGACAGCCAGGCCGAAGCGTTTGCGGTGGCGGCACTGGGCGATGGCCTGCGCCTGCGTGCGGCCGGGCATCGCCAGCGCATCGCGGTGCTGTCCGGCCCCGATCAGCCCGGCGATATCGCCGAGATGCAGCGGCTGGACCTCGACGCGGCGATCCATCACGAGGCGCAGCTGGATTGGCTGGCCAAGGCCTCGCCGCGGCGGGGGCGCTTGCGGGTGTGGATCAAGATCGACAGCGGCATGCACCGACTCGGCTTTGCCCCGGAGCAGGTGGCCGCCGTGCATGCCCGGCTGGCGGCGATGGCGGGCGTCGATCCCGAGATCGGCCTGCTCACCCACTTCGCCGAATCGGAAGTGTTTGGCGGCGCGGTGACGCGGGCGCAGATTGCGCGCTTCAACGAAGTGACCGCCGGGCTGGATGGGCCGCGCTCGCTGGCCAACTCGGCCGCCGTGCTCGGCTGGCCCGAGGCGCGCGCCGACTGGGTGCGCACCGGCGGCCTGCTGTACGGGCTGTCGGTGGTCGATGGAAAGAGCGGCGGCGACTTCGGCTACCGCCCGGCGATGACGCTTTCCACGCGGCTGATCGCCATCAACCGCGTTCGTGCGGGCGAGCGCATCGGCTACAACGGCACCTGGACCTGTCCGGAAGACATGCCGGTCGGGGTAGCGGCGATCGGCTACGGCGACGGCTATCCGCGCAGCGCCGCAACCGGCACGCCGGTGCTGGTGGGCGACCGCCGCGTGCCGCTGGTGGGCCGCGTCTCGATGGACCTGATCACGCTGGATCTGCGCGAGGCACCCGCCGCGAAGGTGGGGGACCGCGTCACCCTGTGGGGACCGCAGCTGCCGGTGGAGATCGTCGCTGCACAGGCCGGCACCATCAGCTACGACCTCACCTGCGGCATGACCCGGCGCGTGCTGTTCGTCGAAGACGAGGGCTAACGGCGCGCGCGCCGACAACGCATCGAGTAGGGCGCGTCTCGCGGCCTGCGATGCGCGCACGCTAAGCTCGCTGCTTCGTTTTCTCATCTCCCGGAAGCAAGCATGGCCAAGGCCAAGACCGCCTACGTCTGCACCGACTGCGGTGCCGAGCACTCCAAGTGGCAGGGCCAGTGCATCGAGTGCGGGGTGTGGAACACGCTGTCGGAAATCGTGCTGCAGCCGGCCGCCAAGTCGGTGGCGGCGCAGCGCAGCGTTGGCTACGCCGGCAAGGCGGCCGGATCGCCCGTGGTGACCCCGCTCACCGCGGTGGCACTGACTACCGAGGCGCGCAGCTCAACCGGCATCGGCGAGCTCGATCGCGTGCTGGGCGGCGGGCTGGTCGACGGCTCGGTGGTGCTGATCGGCGGCGATCCGGGCATCGGCAAGTCCACCTTGCTGCTGCAGATGCTGGGCACGCTGGGCGAGCAGTTGCCCAGCGTCTACGTCACCGGCGAGGAATCGCTGGCGCAGGTCGCGGCCCGCGCGCAGCGGCTGGACCTGCCGCTGGCACCGCTGCACGGGCTGGCCGAAACCTGCATCGAACGCATCCTGGAGCAGGTGTCGGCCAGCCGCCCGCGCGTGCTGGTGATCGACTCGATCCAGACGATCTGGACCGAGCTGCTCACCGCCGCGCCGGGCTCGGTGAGCCAGGTGCGCGAGTCCTCGGCCAAACTCACCCGCTTCGCCAAGGAGACCGGCACCTCGGTGTTCCTGGTCGGCCACGTGACCAAGGAGGGCGGCATCGCCGGCCCGCGCGTGCTCGAGCACATGGTCGATGCGGTGCTGTATTTCGAGGGCGAGTCCGGCTCGCGCTTTCGCGTGCTGCGCGCCTTCAAGAACCGCTTCGGCGCGGTCAACGAGCTGGGCGTGTTCGCGATGAGCGAGAAGGGCCTGCGTGAGGTGCCCAATCCCTCGGCAATCTTCCTGTCCACCCACTCCGGCCCCACCTCCGGCAGCGCGGTGATGGTGACCCGCGAAGGCACGCGGCCGCTGCTGGTGGAAGTGCAGG
>DASUJJ010000243.1:0-6540 GCA_036279335.1 Dyella sp. | reverse complement strand
CTTGCGACGTCAGCTTGAAGTGGATCGGTCGATCCACCGGCGCGGCCATTTCGTTGACCGTGGCAATGCCGTACTGCGGGTAGAAAAACAGCCACTTCCAGTCCAGCGAGACCACCTCCACTTCCAGCGGTTCGACCGTGTTCGGCACGGGCTGGTTGGCGCTGATACGGCGCAGCGGGCGATACGGATCCAGCTGGTGGGTGCCGATCCAGGTCATGGCGCCGAGCACCACGATGATCAGCAGCGGTGCGGCCCACACCACCAGCTCGAACTTGGTCGAGTGGTCCCACTCCGGCTCGTACGTGGCCGCCTGGTTGGAGGCGCGATAACGCCACGCGATCACGCCGATCGCCACCAGCACGGGCACGACGATCAGCGACATCAGGACGACCGAGGCAATCATCAGATCGCTCTGCTGACGCGCAACGTCGCCGGCGGGGTCGAGCAAGACCAGCTTGCAGCCGCTTAAGGTGAGCGCCAGCAGCGAAAGCAGCGGGCCTCGAAGACGTTTTGGAGACATGAGCGCACTTGGGGAGTGGGGGTCAACTTGCGTAGGATACCAAGCGTGTCTGGCCATGCCGACGCGACACGTTGTCTTCTGGTCGCTTTGTCGCATCGGGTGCATGCTTGTGGACATGCGCCATTCGGCCGAAAGCGCGAGACGAAAAGGCGAGTGGTGCGTTCGGCACAAGCACCTCTTCCATGCCGCGCAGCCCGCATCACACCTACGGAATTGTCATGTCGTCCAGTCACTCACAGCTTTCTGATTCGTCCGTCGTCTCGCCGTCGGCGGGTACCTCAAGCCACGCTGCAGATGTCACTCCCGGAGATATTTCGGTAGGCGTGGTGATTGGTCGCATTTCCGAATTCTTCGATTTCTTCGTGTTCGGCATCGGCTGCGTGCTGGTGTTTCCCAGGGTGTTCTTTCCGTTCGCGAGCGAGCTCAACGGCATCTTCTACTCGTTTGCGGTGTTTGCCCTGGCGTTCATCGGACGGCCGATCGGCTCGTTGTTCTTCCTGTTCCTGTATCGCGAGTTCGGTCGCGGCGCCAAGCTCACCGTGGCGCTGTTCCTGCTGGGCATGACCACGGCCGGCATCGCCTTCCTGCCGGGACACGATGACCTGGGTGCGCTGGCGATCGTGGCGCTGGCGGTGCTGCGCTTCGGCCAGGGCTTTGCCATTGGCGGCAGCTGGGATGGCCTCGCTTCGCTGCTGGCACTCAATGCGCCGCGGCAAAAGCGCGGCTGGTACGCCATGATTCCGCAGCTGGGCGCGCCGATCGGCTTCATCCTCGTGGCCGGTCTGTTCGCCTACCTGTTGAGCAGCCTGACGCCCGATGAATTCTACGGCTGGGGCTGGCGCTACCCGTTCTTCGTGGCCTTCGCCATCAACGTGGTGGCGCTGTTCGCCCGACTGCGGCTGGTGGTGACGCCCGAATACTCGACCATGCTCAAACTGCGCGAGCTCGAGCCCTCGCCGGTGGGCGAACTGGTGCGCACGCAGGGCAAAGCCATTGCGTTGGGCGCGTTCGCGCCGCTGGCCAGCTATGCGTTGTTCCACCTGGTGACGATCTTTGCGCTGTCGTGGGCGCTGCTGTTCACCAAACAGCCGCCGGTGAGCTTTCTCGTGGTGCAGATCGTGGGTGCGGCGGTGGCGATTCCCTGCATGATGGCCTCCGGGGTCATCGCCGATCGCTTCGGACGGCGCATGACGCTGGCTATCTTTGCCGTGCTGATCGCCATCTACAGCGGCTGGACCCCGCTGATGCTGTCCGGTGGTCGGGTGGAGGGTTACCTGTTCATCATCGTCGGCTTTGCCCTGCTGGGCTTCTCCCACGCGCAGGCCGCCGGTGCGGTGAACTCCAGCTTCCTCGGCTATTTCCGCTACACCGGAGCGCTGATCACCTCGGACCTGGGCTGGCTGCTGGGCGCCGGTTTTGCTCCCCTGGTCGCACTGTCGCTATCGGTCTACCTGGGCGTGGGCTACGTGGGCTTGTATCTGCTCTCTGGCGCCATCGGTACGTTGGGGGCGCTGTGGATCAGTCGTGCGGGAGGCATGCCCAACGACTGAGCGTTGTCGGGCCGTCGCACCGGCGGCCATGCATTCCGTCGTCAGGTGGACGTGCGAGCTGTCCCCGTTTGCCTGCACGCAGCCTGGGTCAGGCCGGCGCCTACCGGCGACGCTGATGGGCAACTGACGACCTGGCGTGGTCGCGCGCCCGGTTCTCTCTGTGTCGTCGGGCGGGGCACTGTGCCGCGGGGCGCGCACCGGCCTCGCGTCGCCGGGCGATCGGGGCGCACGCTAGAATGGCGGGATTATTCAACCCGTGGGAGGCTGCATGGCTGTCCGTCTTGATCCGCTCGACCTTTACGATGTCCGCTCGCTGCTCTCCGACGAGGAGCGCATGGTGCAGGACTCCGTCGGCCGCTTTGTCGACGAAAAGGTGCTGCCGATCATCGGCGACTGCTTCGAGCAGGGCCGCTTCCCCAAGGAGCTGATTCCCGAGATCGCCGGCCTCGGTCTGCTCGGCTCGACGATTCCCGAGGAATACGGCGGCGCCGGCATGAACAGCGTCAGCTACGGTCTGATCTGCCAGGAGCTGGAGCGCGGCGATTCTGGCCTGCGCAGCTTCGCCTCGGTGCAGAGCTCGCTGTGCATGTATCCGATCTACGCCTACGGCACCGAGGAGCAGAAGCGCCAGTACCTGCCGAAGATGGCAGCGGGCGAGATCATCGGCTGCTTCGGCCTTACCGAGCCGCACGGCGGCTCCGATCCGGCCAACATGAAGACCCACGCCCGCAAGGACGGTGGCGACTGGGTGATCAACGGCGCCAAGATGTGGATCACCAACGGCAACCTCGCGCACATCGCCATCGTCTGGGCGATGACCGAGGACGGCATCCAGGGCTTCATCGTCCCCACCGACACCGCCGGCTTCAAGGCGCAGGAAATCCACAAGAAGATGAGCCTGCGCGCCTCGGTCACCAGCGCGCTGTTCTTCGACGGCGTGCGCGTGCCCGACGCCAACCGCCTGCCCAACGTGAAAGGTCTCAAGGGTCCGCTCGGCTGCCTCAACCAGGCCCGCTACGGCATCACCTGGGGCCCGATCGGCGCCGCCCAGGCCTGCCTGAAGGAAGTGCTGGACTACACCGCCAATCGCGTGATGTTCGGCCGGCCGCTGTCGGCCAACCAGGCGATCCAGCTCAAGCTGGCCGACATGGCCCGCCGCATCACCACGGCGCAGCTGCTTTCCCTGCAGCTCGGCCGGCTGAAGGATGCCGGCAAGCTGCAGCCGACCCAGGTCAGCCTGGCCAAGTGGAACAACGTGCGCATGGCCATCGACATCGCGCGCGAGTGCCGCGACGTGCTGGGCGGCGCCGGCATCACCACCGAACACGGTGCGATCCGCCACGCGCTGAACCTGGAATCGGTCATCACCTATGAAGGCACCGAGACGGTGCACCAGCTGGTGGTCGGCCGCGAGCTGACCGGCATCAACGCGTTCTGATCTTGCGCGCTGGTTGTGGCCGGCGCGTTATCTGATCGGCGTCATTCCCGCTGGCGCGGGAATGACGGTACCAAGCGCGTACGCCGCCGGGAGTCAGGCATTGCACGTTCCTGAAATCCACATCGAAACCGATCGATTGATCCTGCGCCCGCCCCGGGCGAAGGACTTCGACGGCTGGGCGAGGCTGATGGGCGATGAGGAAAACTCGCGCCACATCGGCGGCCCGCAGCCGCGCGCCGTGGCCTGGCGCGGGTTTCTTGCCATGGCTGGCGCGTGGGCGATCCAGGGCTTCGGCATGTTTTCGGTGATCGAGAAAAGCAGCGGTCGCTGGATCGGCCGGCTCGGCCCGTGGTGTCCCGAAGGCTGGCCCGGCACCGAGGTGGGCTGGGGCCTGCTGCGCGAGGCATGGGGCAGCGGCTACGCCACCGAAGGCTCGGCCGCGGCGATGGACTGGGCGTTCGACCAACTGGGCTGGAGCGAGGTGATCCACACCATTGCGCCGGACAACCTCGCCTCGCAGCACGTGGCGCGCCGATTGGGCTCGGCCCTGATCGGCCCCGGACGACTGCCCGAGCCCTATCAGGAGCTGCCGGTGGAGATATGGGGCCAGAGCCGCGACGCATGGAAGCGCCGCCACGCATGAGCCACCTCTCGCCCGCGGTATACGCCACGCTCGCCGAGATCGTGCCCGAGCTGTACGTGCACTGCGTCGATTCGTGGTGCGTGATAGGCAGTACCGCCGCACTGTTGCTGGGGGCCGAGGTGAGCGTGGCTGACGTCGACGTGCTTACCTCGAAGGCCGATGCTGACGCCCTGATGGCGTTGTGGGGTGATCGGCGCGAGTCCGCGGCCGTCCTGGCCGACGGCGACCGCTTCCGTTCGCACTTTGCCCGCTTCCGCTTCCCCGGTACGCCGGTCGAGGTCATGGGCGGGCTGGAGCTTCATGAGCAGGGCCGCTGGCAAGCGGTGCAGCCGGAGCGGCTGGTACTCGCCGGCCTCAATGGACTTGCGGTGCCGGTGCCTTCGCTGGACGACCAGATCCGCCTGTTCGAACGCTTCGGCCGCGACAAGGACACCCGCCGCGCCGCCGCCTTGCGCGCATTGCTCCCGCAGGCCTTTACGCTACCCGTGCTGCGCCATCATTGATGGCTGCTCTGCAGCCGTATCTCCATCCGACACGAACCACGCCATGACCGCCATTCCGTTCGCCATTCCCGCCCGCCACAAGGGCTTCAACCGCGCCGAGATTGTGGACCAGAACTTCACCGAGTTCGTGCAGCTGTGGCAGGGCGAGGTGGGGCGTGCACCGCGCGACGATGAGCCGGTGCTGCCGGGCAGTGCGCTCGACGCGAGGGGCTTTCGCGAGCTGCTCGAATCGCAGCTGATCTCGCGCCACCTTGACCTGATGGCGCGCGTGCTGCGCGTGCAGAACAAGGTGTTCTACACGATCGGTTCGTCCGGTCACGAAGGCAACGCGATGGTGGCGCGGCTCACGCGACATACCGATCCGGCGTTCCTGCACTACCGCTCCGGCGGCTTCATGGCCGAGCGCTTCCGCAAGCTGCCGGGCATGGATCCAGTGATGGATTCGGCGCTGTCGTTCGCCGCCAGCAAGGACGACCCGGCCTCGGGCGGCCGCCACAAGGTGTGGGGTTCCCGGCCGCTGTGGGTGCTGCCGCAGACCTCGACCATCGCCTCGCACCTGCCCAAGGCGCTGGGCACCGCGGTGGCCATCGACCATGCGCGCCGCATCGGCCACGCGCTGCCCATTCCCGACGACTCCATCGCGATCTGCTCGTTCGGCGACGCTTCGTCCAACCACGCCACCGCGCAGACCGCGTTCAACGCGGCGGGCTGGACGGCGTATCAGAAGCTGCCCGCGCCGGTGCTTTTCGTGTGCGAGGACAACGGCATCGGCATCTCGGTGAAGACGCCCACCGGCTGGGTCGCCCGCAACTATCAGGCGCGCGCCGATCTCGACTATTTCTTCGCCGATGGCCTGGACCTTGCCTCGGGCTACGCCCAGGTGCAGCGCGCGGTGGAGCACTGCCGCCGCACGCGCCGACCGACCTTCCTGCATCTGAAGACCACCCGCGTGATGGGCCACGCCGGCACCGACTTCGAGATCGAGTGGCGCTCGATCGAGGAGCTGGTCTCGGTCGAATCCACCGACCCGCTGCTGCGCTCGGCGGCGATCGCGCTGGAGTCCGGGCTGTACTCGAAGGACGACCTGCTCAACCTGTACGAAGCGACGCGCAAGCGCTGCTTCGCCGCCGCGGAAGAAGCCGACCGCCGTCCGAAGCTGGAGCGCCTCGACGACGTGATGGCGCCACTGGCGCCGTACTCGCCGGCCAAGGTGAAGGCCGAGGCCGAGCGGGCGGACTACGGCGACAAGCGTCTGGCCGCATTCGGCAGCGAGGCGAAGCTGCCGGAGAACCAGCCGCCGCGGCACCTGGCGATCCAGATCGGCCAGGCGCTGCACGACCTGATGGCCAAGTACCCCGAGTCGCTGCTGTTCGGCGAGGACGTGGCGCAGAAGGGCGGCGTGTACACGGTCACCAAGGGCCTGCACAAGACGTTCAGGAACACGCGCGTGTTCAACACCCTGCTGGACGAGACGATCATCCTCGGCCTGGCCCAGGGCTACGCCAACATGGGCATGCTGCCGATCCCGGAAATCCAGTATCTGGCGTATTTCCACAACGCCGGCGACCAGATCCGCGGCGAGGCGTCGAGCCTGCAGTTCTTCTCCAACGACCAGTTCCGCAACCCGATGGTGATGCGCATCGCTTCACTCGGTTACCAGCGCGGGTTCGGCGGGCACTTCCACAACGACAACTCGATCACCGCACTGCGCGATATCCCGGGCCTGGTGGTCGGCTGCGCCAGCCGCGGCGACGATGCGGCCACCATGCTGCGCACGATGATGGCGCTGGCACGCGTGGACGGCCGAGTCTGCGCCTCCCTCGAACCGATCGCCCTGTACATGACCAAGGATCTGTACGAGGCCGGCGACGGCGCGTGGCAGTTCG
>DASUJJ010000242.1:0-38983 GCA_036279335.1 Dyella sp. | reverse complement strand
AAGCGTGGAAACCACCTTCTGGGGCCTGCTGCGTCCGGTGATCGTGGCGGGCGTCATCGTGCTGCTGCTGCTGGCACAGCCTGACTTCGGCTCGGCCACGCTGGTGATTGCGGTAACCATCGGCATGGTGTGGCTGGGCGGCGCCCGGCCGCTGTTCCTGTTCATCATGGGCTTGCCGCTGATGCCGCTGCTGGCGATCGCCGCCACCAGCGAGAGTTACCGCATGAAGCGGCTGACGTCGTTCATGGACCCGTGGAAGGACCCGTTCAACGACGGTTTCCAGCTGACCCAGTCGCTGATGGCGATCGGCCGCGGCGAGTGGACCGGGGTGGGACTGGGCTCCAGCGTGCTCAAGCTGTCCTACCTGCCCGAGGCGCATACCGATTTCATCCTCGCCGTGATCGGCGAAGAGCTTGGGCTGGCCGGGGTGATCGGCGTGATCGCGCTGTTTGCCCTCGTGGTGTCGCGCGGATTCATCCTGGGCCTGCGCGGTATCGAGGTGAACCAGCGCTTTGCCGGCTATGTAGCCTTCGGCATCTCGATGATGATCGGCCTGCAGGCCTTGGTATCGATCGGCGTGAATCTCGGCGCGCTGCCGACCAAGGGCCTTACCCTGCCGCTGATCAGTTCGGGTGGCTCATCGGTACTGATGACCTGCGCGATGGCCGGGGTATTGCTGCGCGCCACCTATGAAATCAACCGCGCCCGCGACGCGCGCCAGATGGCGACGCGGATACCGGCGCTGGCCGTGCCCGATGCCAACGCCGCAGCGGCGATGCGCGAGCGCCAGGCGGAGGCCGCATGAGCTACGGCATCCGGCATTCGACATTCGGGATTCGCACGGCGGGCCCGCGCGCTGCGCTGGGATCCCTGGCCGCGGCCCATACCCAGGGCCGTGAGCATCACTCCGGACAAAGCTCCGAATCCCGCCCGCACCCAGATTCCCGGCCTGTTCTCATCATGGCCGGCGGCACCGGCGGCCACATTTTCCCGGGCCTGGCCGTGGCCGACGTGCTGCGCGCGCAGGGCGTGCCGGTGGCGTGGCTCGGTGCGCGCGGGGGCATGGAAACCCAGGTGGTTCCGGCGCACGGCATCGCGCTGCACGAGGTGCCGGTGGCCGGCCTGCGTGGCAAGGGCTGGAAGACCCGCCTCGGCGCGCCGCTGATGCTGGCCCGCGCGCTGCTCGCCTCGTTCGCGGTGCTGCGTCGGCTGCGTCCGCGCAGCGTGCTGTCGATGGGCGGCTACGTGGCGGGTCCGGGCGGCCTCGCCGCGCGCTTCACCGGCACGCCGCTGCTGGTGCACGAACAGAACTCGGTGGCCGGCTACACCAACCGCAAGCTCGCCGGTTTCGCGCGGCGTGTGCTCACCGGCTTTGCCGGCGCGCTGCCGGACGCCACGTGGGTGGGCAATCCCGTGCGCGCCTCGATCGCCGCGCTGCCCGCGCCCGCCGAGCGGATGGCCGGGCGCAGCGGCCCCGCACGTCTGCTCGTGCTCGGCGGCAGCCTCGGCGCCCGCGCGCTCAACCTCGCCGTGCCCGAGGCGCTCGCCGCCATGCCGGCCGACCTGCGTCCGCAGGTACTGCACCAGTGCGGCAAGCGCGGACTCGACGAGGCTCGCCGGGCCTACGCCCACGCCGGGGTGGCCGCCGACGTGGTGCCGTTCATCGACGACATGGCCGCCGCCTACGGGCAGGCGGATCTCGCCGTCTGCCGCGCGGGCGCACTGACCCTGGCCGAGCTTACGGCAGCGGGACTGGGCGCGCTGCTGGTGCCGTATCCGCACGCGGTGGATGACCACCAGACCCGCAATGCCGAGGCGCTGGTCGCCGTCGGTGCCGCCGAACTGATCAAGGAAACCGCACTGGACGTACAGCTCCTCGCGCAGCGCCTGACCGCGCTGCTGGCCGACCGCTCGCACCTCGCAACCATGGCTGCCGCGGCCCGCTCGCTGGCCAAGCCCGACGCGGCGCAAGCCATCGCCCGCGCCTGTCTGGAGGTGGCCGCATGACGCCGCGCCGCCTGCTCCAGCACGAAGACCTGATGAGCACTTTTCGCCGCGTGCACTTCATCGGCATCGGCGGCGTGGGCATGAGCGGCATCGCCGAAGTGCTGCACAACCTGGGCTACGCCGTCTCCGGCTCGGACAAGTCGAATTCGCCCACCGCACAGCGCCTCGCCGGGCTGGGCATCGAGGTGCGCATCGGCCACGAGGCGGCGCATGTGGGCGATGCCGACGTCGTGGTCACCTCCAGCGCGATTCGCGCCGACAATCCGGAGCTGGTGGCCGCACGTGCCGCACGCATTCCGGTGATCCCGCGGGCGGAAATGCTCGGTGAGCTGATGCGCTTTCGCCGCGGCGTCGCCATCGCCGGTACCCACGGCAAGACCACCACCACCAGCCTGGTGGCCAGCGTGCTGGCGGAAGCCAACTACGATCCCACCTTCGTCATTGGTGGCCAGCTCAACGCGGCCGGTGCCAACGCGCGCCTCGGCGCTGGCCAGTACCTGGTGGCGGAAGCGGACGAGTCGGATGGTTCGTTCCTGCTGCTCTCACCGGTGATTGCGGCGATCACCAACATCGACGCCGATCACCTGGAGAATTACCACGGTGATTTCGCCGAGGTGAAAAAGGCGTTCTCCGATTTCCTGCATCGCCTGCCGTTCTACGGGCTGGCGGTGCTGTGCCTGGATGATCCGGAAGTGGCCGTGCTGGCGGGCGACATCTCGCGCCGGATCATGACCTACGGTATCGACCGCGAAGACGCGGATGTGCGCGCCATCAACGTGACGCAGCGCGGCTTCACCATGCATTTCGACCTGGTGCTGCCGGGTCGTGCCGAGGCCTTGCCGGTACAGCTCAACCTGCCGGGCAGGCACAACGTGCTCAATGCGCTGGCGGCCGCTGCGATCGGTTGGCAGCTGGGTGTGGAGGCCGAGGCGATCGGCCGCGCGCTGGCCGGGTTCCAGGGCGTGGGCCGGCGCTTCCATCCACGCGGCGAGCTGGCGCTGGAGCAGGGCGGCAGCGCGTTGCTGATCGATGACTACGGCCATCACCCGCGCGAACTCGCCGCGGTGTTCGCGGCCGCCCGCGGCGGCTGGCCGGCGCGCCGCCTGGTGGTGGCGTTCCAGCCGCACCGCTACAGCCGCACGCGCGACCTGCTGGACGACTTCGCCAACGTGCTGGCCGAGGCGGATGTGCTGCTGCTGACCGAGGTCTATCCCGCGGGCGAGGCGCCGATTGCCGGCGCCGACGGCCGCGCCCTGGCGCGCGCCGTGCGTGCCCGCGGCAAGGTCGATCCGGTGCTGGTGGACCATCCGCGCGATTTCAAGGACACCCTGCCCACGCTGCTGCGCGACGGCGACCTGCTGCTGTTGCTGGGCGCGGGCGACATCGGCGCCGCGGCGCTGGAGCTGGCCCAGCCCGGCAGCCTGAGGACGACCAAGTGACCAACAAGATCAACGATCCCGCCCAGTTCGGACGCGTCGCCGTGGTGATGGGCGGCAGCTCCGCCGAACGCGAGGTATCGCTCGATTCGGGCCGCAACGTGCTGGCCGCGCTGCAGGCGCGCGGCGTCGACGCGCACGCCATCGACGGCATCCCGGCGCTGCTCGACGCACTGCGCGCGGGGCATTTCGCGCGCGTGTTCAACATCCTGCACGGCCAGCACGGCGGCGGCGAAGACGGCGTGCTGCAGGGTGCGCTGGAGTCGCTCAACGTGCCGTACACCGGCTCGGGCGTGCTCGGCTCGGCGCTGTCGATGGACAAGACGCGCTCCAAGCGGGTGTGGCAGTCGCTGGGCCTGCCCACGCCGACGTTCGTGGCGCTGCCGCGCGGCGCCGACGTGCATGCCGCCGCGCGCACGATCGGCTTCCCGCTGATCGTGAAGCCGGCCTGCGAGGGCTCCAGCGTCGGCGTGACCCGCGTGTTCGAGGAGAAGGACCTCGATGCGGCGGTCGCTCTTGCGGCGAAATATCCCGGCGACCTGCTGATGGAAACCCTGATCGAGGGCGATGAGCTCACCGTGGCGATCCTCGGCCGCGAGGTGCTGCCGACCATCCACATCGTGCCCAAGGGCGCGTTCTACGACTACAACGCCAAGTACATCGCCGAGGACACGCGTTATCTCTGCCCCGGACTGCAGGGTGAGGCCGAAGCGGAACTGCGCGCGCTGTCGCTGCAGGCGTTCGACGCGCTCGGCTGCAGCGGCTGGGGCCGTGTCGACGTGATGCGCGATCGCGCCGGCCGCAACTGGTTGCTGGAAGTGAACACCGCGCCGGGCATGACCTCGCATTCGCTGGTGCCCAAGGCCGCGGCGGCGGCCGGCATCTCTTACGAAGAACTGTGCTGGCGCGTACTGGAAACCAGCTTCGACAAGGATCGCGGCATTTCCGGAGGGCGCCCATGAGGGGAGCCATCCGCCTGGTCGCCTGGTGCCTGGCCATCGCCCTGGTGGTGCTGCCGGTGGTCGGCGTGCTGCGCGGCTGGTTTGCGGCCGATCGCTGGCCGGTGACCCAACTCACCGTGCAGGCGGAGTTCAAGCACGTGAAGGCGGAGGAGATCCGCGACGCCGTGCGTCCGCGGCTGGGTCGCGGCTTCTTTGCGCTGGATCTCGACACGGTGCAGCAGGCCGTCGCCGCCTTGCCGTGGGTGGAGTCGGTCGAGGCCAGCAAGCGCTGGCCCGACACTTTGCTGCTGCGCATCTACGAGCGCCAGCCGTTTGCGCGCTGGAACGACAGGCAGCTGATCAGCCGCCAGGGCCAGGTGTTCGACGTGCCGGCCAGCGAGCTCGATCCCAGCCTGCCGAGCCTGCATGGGCCGGACGACCGGCTGGCGGAAGTGGTGAGTTTCTACGCCGACACGCACAAGAGCTTCGCCGGCACGCACCTGCAGATCACCGGCGTCGCGCTCACCGAACGCGGCAGCTGGAGCCTGGCTACCGCCGACGGGGCGCAGATCGTGCTGGGCGACCGTGAGCAGGCAGCGCGTCGCCTGCGCCGCTTCCTCGACGTCTATCCCCAGGTGGTCGCGGGTCACACCACCGGATTTGCCTACGCCGATCTCCGCTACACCAACGGCTTTGCCGTGCGCTGGCTGCCGTCCGACGCCTCCGCCACCGACAAGGGTGCGCCCCGCACATGACGAAGCATTGCCCCATTGAGTCCGGCCTATGAAGACGCGTAACGAAAAGCAGCTGGTCGTCGGCCTGGATATCGGCACCTCCAAGGTGGTGGCGATCGTCGGCGAGTACGAGCCGGGGGAGCCGATCGAGGTGATCGGCATCGGCTCGCACGTGTCGCGCGGGCTCAAGCGCGGCTCGGTGGTGGACATCGAATCCACCGTGCACTCGATTCAGCGGGCGGTAGAAGAGGCCGAGTTGATGGCTGGCTGCGACATCCGCTCGGTGTTCGCCTCGATTTCCGGCAGCCACCTGGAAACGCGCAACTCGCACGGCACCGCGGCGATCCGAGACCGCGAAGTGACCGCCAACGACCTCGATCAGGTGCTGGAGGCCGCCAGCGCGGTGGCGATCCCGGCCGACCGCAAGGTGCTCTACAAGGAGTCGCAGGAATACCGCATCGACGGCCAGGACGGCATCCGTTCGCCGGTGGGCATGAGCGGCGTGCGGCTGGAAGCGTCGGTGCACCTGGTCACCGGTGCGGCGGCCGCGGTGCAGAACATCACCAAGTGCATCCAGCGCTGCGGGTTGTCGGTGGACGAGCTGGTGCCCTCGGCAGTGGCCAGCGCCAAGTCGGTGCTGACCGACGACGAGCGCGAGCTGGGCGTGTGCCTGGTCGACATCGGCGCGGGCACCACCGACATCGCCATCTACACCCAGGGGGCGATCCGCTACACCAAGTCGCTGCCGGTGGGCGGTGACCAGGTCACCAACGACATCGCCTACGGCGTGCACACGCCGACGGCGCATGCCGAGGAGATCAAGATCAAGTACGCCTGCGCGCTGGCCCAGTTCGCGCACGCCGACGAAACCATCCAGGTGCCCAGCGTGGGCGACCGTCCGCCGCGCCGGCTGGCCCGCCAGTCGCTCGCGCAGAGCGTGCAGGCGCGCTACGAGGAAATCTTCGAGATGGTGCAGGACGAGCTGCGCCGCTCCGGCTACGACAGCCTGATCGCCGCCGGCATCGTGCTCACCGGTGGCGCCGCCCGCATGGAGGGCGCGCTGGAGCTGGCCGAGGAGCTGTTCCACAAGATGGTGCGCGTGGGCGTGCCGCAGCACGTGGCCGGGCTCGGCGAGGTGATGTCCAACCCGCTGCATTCGACCGGCGTCGGCCTGCTGCTGCACGGTGCGCGCACGGGCGGCGCACTGCGCACCGGCAGCCCGGTGGGCGGCGCCATCGGCGGCCCGCTGGACAAGCTGCGCGGCTGGTTCAAGAAGAATTTCTGACTGCATTTGGCGACGCCGGACGCGTCGCCACGGGCGCAGGGAAACGCCCATCACCACGGCCCGACAGGAGTCATCCGCCGCGGTTACAACAACTAAAGTTCTATGGAGGACGGGAAATGTTTGAACTGATCGAAAAATTGACCCCCAACGCAGTCATCAAGGTCATCGGCGTGGGCGGCGGCGGCGGCAACGCCGTGGCGCACATGCTCAATGCCAACATCGAAGGCGTCGAGTTCGTCGTCGCCAACACCGACGCGCAGGCGATGAAGAGCTGCGGCTCGCGCACTCACCTGCAGCTCGGTGTCAATGTCACCAAGGGCCTGGGTGCGGGCGCCAATCCCGAGGTCGGCCGCCAGGCGGCGCTGGAAGACCGCGAGCGCATCGAGGAAATGCTCGAGGGCGCCGACATGGTGTTCATCACCGCCGGCATGGGCGGCGGCACCGGCACCGGCGCCGCGCCGGTGGTGGCGCAGCTGGCCAAGGAGAAGGGCATCCTCACGGTCGCGGTGGTCACCAAGCCGTTCCCGTTCGAGGGCCGTCGCCGCATGCAGGTTGCCTTGAAGGGCATCGAGGACCTGTCCCAACACGTCGACTCGCTGATCACCGTGCCGAACGAGAAGCTGCTGTCGGTACTGGGTCGCGAAGTCACCCTGCTGAACGCCTTCAAGGCCGCCAACGACGTGCTGCAGGGCGCCGTGCAGGGCATTGCCGACCTGATCACGGCGCCGGGCCTGATCAACGTCGACTTCGCCGACGTGCGTACCGTGATGTCCGAAATGGGCATGGCGATGATGGGCTCGGGCACCGCCCGCGGCGACGATCGCGCCCAGGCGGCGGCCGAGGCGGCGATCAACAACCCGCTGCTGGAGGACGTGAACCTCAACGGCGCCTGCGGTATCCTGGTCAACGTCACCGCCGGCCCCAACCTCACCATGCGCGAGTTTGACGAGATCGGCCGGGTGATCCACGACTTCGCCAGCGAGGACGCCACCGTGGTGATCGGCACCTCGCTCGACCCCGAGATGCAGGACGACGTGCGCGTGACGGTGGTGGCGACCGGCCTCAACCGCGCCA
Source organism: Dyella sp. (assembly GCA_036279335.1). Taxonomy (GTDB): domain Bacteria; phylum Pseudomonadota; class Gammaproteobacteria; order Xanthomonadales; family Rhodanobacteraceae; genus Dyella_A. The sequence continues at coordinate 31,506 of DASUJJ010000242.1, read as the reverse complement.
ACGTGCGCCAGCCGGTGCGCCCGGTGCAGACCCAGCAGGTGGAGATGCGCCAGCGTCCGCGTCCGGTGGTGCTGCGTACCGGCACCGGCAACGAGGTGGTGGACTACGCCCAGCCGGACGTGGTCACCAGCACGACCACCCGCCACGACAGCGCGCCGGCCAAGGCGGCGGATTCGACGTTCGATTACCTCGACATCCCCGCTTTCCTGCGTCGTCAGGCGGACTGAGCGGCGGGGCGGCGCGCGGGTCGGAACCAACCGCACGGGTCTTGGTCTCATCGTTCTCGATGATTCCTGCCCGGATGTGGTGTGTCGGGTATCGGCCTGTCGCCTGCTTTCGGCGTCGTTGGCGTCTTCGCAAATGTGAAGGCGATTGCAAAAGCTGCGCGTCGGGATGACTCGCAGTGAGCTCCATGACCGGACTCCCGTCCCCGGTCATGGAGCGCTGTTTCTGTAAGTCACTGATTCGTGGGTATCCACGGCCACGGTCGGCGAATCCAGGTTTCCTCGCAGCATGAAGGCAAGCTAAAGACTGTACGGTCCGGTTTGCTATTGTCAGAGGTTAAGACTGTGTTAGCATTCGGGGTCATTCTGGATGCTGCCGTCCACAGGTGCCCGAAAATAATGATCAAGCAGCGTACGCTCAAGAACATCATCCGCGCGACCGGCGTGGGCTTGCATACCGGCGACAAGGTCTACATGACCCTGCGCCCGGCGGCGCCCAATACCGGCATCGTGTTTCGTCGCACCGACCTGAATCCGCCGGTCGACATCCACGCGCGTCCGGATTGCGTGGGCGATACGCGGCTGTCCACCACCCTGGTCAACGGCGATGTGCGCGTGTCGACGGTCGAGCACCTGCTGTCGGCGATGGCCGGTCTGGGCATCGACAACGCCTACGTCGACCTGTCCGCCCCGGAAGTGCCGATCATGGACGGCAGCGCCGGCCCGTTCGTGTTCCTGCTGCAGTCCGCCGGCATTGAAGAGCAGGACGTGGCCAAGCGCTTCATCCGCATCAAGAAGCCGATCAAGGTGCAGGAAGGCGACAAGTGGGCCAGCTTCGAGCCGTTCGAGGGCTTCAAGGTCGGCTTCTCGATCGAGTTCAACCACCCGATCATCAACAAGCGCACCTCGCGGGCGGAGATCGACTTTTCCACCACGTCCTTCGTCAAGGAAGTCAGCCGCGCCCGTACGTTCGGATTCATGCGTGACATCGAGATGCTTCGCGAGCACAACCTCGCGCTGGGCGGCTCGATGGACAATGCCGTGGTGCTGGACGACTACCGCGTGCTCAACGAAGACGGCCTCCGCTACGAGGACGAGTTCGTCAAGCACAAGATTCTCGACGCCATCGGCGACCTCTACCTGCTCGGCCACAGCCTGGTGGGCGCCTATTTCGCGCACAAGTCGGGCCACGAGCTCAACAACAAGCTCCTGCGCACGCTGATCGCCCAGCCCGATGCGTGGGAAGAGGTGGTGTACGAGGACGATCCGGCGACCGCACCGATCTCCTACGCCCATCCGGCGCAGGCGATCTGACCCGCGATCCCCCGCCGCCCGTCGAGCCAACACAACGGCCACGCTTCACAGCGTGGCCGTTTTTTCTTGTGGGCGCGTTCACGCTCGTACCCACGATTGCTTCACGCTCCGGACACGCGGCCTTGTTGTTGGCCTACGCTTCCGTGCTATAAAAACGGGCCAACCGAGCGCTTCCGGTGACACATGAAGGCGTGAGGGAGGCTTCGGGCGCCCGTCATGGGCTGGCCTGAGTGGGACGAGATTCTCAAACAGCTGTTTCGGCGAGGGACGCCAGCTCCAGGAACAGTGCCCGCAATTCGGGGTCTGTGACTGATTCTGCAGCCGCCCGCAGATGGACGGCGGCAGCAGGCGAAAGCGGTTTTGATCGATCCGGCTCCGTTGCGGCCGGCGGTTGGGGGGCCACTTTCACGGTAACTGAACTGGCGCACGTGCCAAGCGCACGTGCGGTGGCAAGAAGCTGTGTCTGCATCAGGCGCAAGCGGGAGGCCCAGGCCGGGGAAGATGCCAGGAAGACGAGGCGGTCGTGGCGCGCATGGGCGAATCGCACCTGGTCGCGCAGCGATGTCGGCAGCGTCTGGCGCAGAGCACCATCGAGCGCATCCAGCGCGGCGGCCTTCGTGGCCAACCGGGCAAAGGCGCCACATTCGGCAAGGGGCTTGAGCCCGGCGTCGGAGCGGCGTGGGATGGGCGGAACGGCGCGCTGCATGGTGCCGACTTCTTCAACGTGGAAATGCATGCAAATCATACTCGTGTCGCGCACCAAGAAGGTGCCGAAGACCCTGGATCTGGCTTGTCGCCGCATGCGCTGGCGCTTCGCTGCGCTGGCGACAGTCATGGTGGTTTCATGCATGGCACTGGGGGCCGCGGTGGCCCTCACCGTGGCCAGCCCGCGCGATCGGGCGCTCTCGCAAATCGAGAAGCTGCAGCAAAAGATTGACGCCCAGGACGCCCGACTCGGCACCGTCCAGCAGGATGCCCAGCGCAATCTCGACGCTCTCGCCGTCAAACTCGGCCAGCTCCAGGCACAGTCGACCCGGCTCAACGCACTCGGCGAGCGATTGGCGCAGATGGGCAAACTGGATGACGGGGAGTTCAATTTCGAGCAGGCGCCGCCCGTTGGCGGTGTGGAAGACACCGGCGGCTCGGCCTATACGCTGCCGCAGAACCTGGATAACGGCATCACCCAGCTGGCGACCCAGTTCGACGCGCAGCAGGCGCAGCTGACGGCTCTGCAGAGCCTGCTCATGGACGCGCGCATCGAATCCAACCTCAAGCCGACCGGCATGCCGGTGCAAGGCTACATTTCATCGTATTTCGGCGGCCGCCCCGACCCCTTCAGCGGCCACAGTGCACGCCACACCGGCATTGACATTGCCACGCCCAAGGGCACGCCGGTGCACGCCGTGGCCGAGGGCATGGTCACCTTTGCCGGCGTTCGCAACGGCTACGGGAAAGTCATCGAGATCGATCACGGCAACGGCTACATGACCCGCTACGCCCACAACAGCAAGCTGATTGCCCACGCGGGACAGCGCGTGCGCGTGGGCGACGTGATCGCCGACGCCGGTTCGACCGGGCGCTCCACCGGCTCGCACGTGCATTTCGAGGTCTGGTACAAGGGCCACGTGGTCAATCCGCTCGCCTACGTGCGCAACCATCGCTGAGCGGGTCCGCTGCCCGCGCCCACTGCCGCGCACTTGAAACCGCCCCCCGACGCCGCCACCCCAGCTGGAGTGCGGCGATGCGGAGAGTCGCGGCCGATTCCATCCGCCTTTTCATGCGTTTGGGATAGCCGATGGACCCTAGTATCATCGCGTATTTGCCCCGGCCGGCCGCGCGCTGGCGGGCTCCCCTGTTTCCCGTATCCGGATGATCGATGTTCAATCGTGCCCTGACGAGCCTCTTTGGCAGCCGTAACGAACGCGTACTGCGCCAGCTCTCCAAGTCCGTCGCTCGCATCAACGCGCTGGAGTCCGAATACGCCGCGCTCAGCGACGATGCCCTGCGTGGCAAGACCGACGAGTTCAAGGGTCGCCTTGCGGCCGGCGAGACGCTCGACCGGCTGCTGCCGGAGGCATTCGCCACGGTGCGCGAGGCCGCCAAGCGCGTGCTCGGCATGCGCCCGTACGATGTGCAGCTGATCGGCGGCATGGTGCTGCACATGGGCAAGATCGCCGAGATGCGCACCGGCGAGGGCAAGACCCTGGTCGGCACGCTGCCGGTGTACCTCAACGCGCTGGAAGGCAAGGGCGTGCACGTGGTCACCGTCAACGACTACCTCGCCCGTCGCGATTCGGCCCAGATGGGCAAGCTCTACAACTTCCTCGGCCTGAGCGTGGGCGTGGTCTACCCCGGCATGGATCACGCCGACAAGAGCGCCGCTTACACGGCCGACATCACCTACGGCACCAACAACGAGTTCGGCTTCGACTACCTGCGCGACAACATGGCGCTGTCGAAAGACCAGCGCTACCAGCGCGGCCTGCATTTCGCGATCGTCGACGAGGTCGACTCGATCCTGATCGACGAGGCGCGTACCCCGCTGATCATCTCCGGCCCTGCCGAGGATTCGCCCGAGCTCTACATCGCGGTCAACAAGATCGTGCCGCGGCTGGTACGCCAGGAGAAGGAAGACGGTGCGGGCGACTACTGGGTCGACGAGAAGCAGAAGCAGGTGCACCTGTCCGAGGAGGGCATGGCCCACGCCGACGAGCTGCTGCGCCAAGCCGGCGTGATCGATGCCGACAGCGGCCTGTACGACTCCAAGAATCTGGCCGTGGTGCACCACCTCAATGCGGCACTGCGCGCCAACGCGATCTACCAGCGCGACGTGGACTACATCGTGCGCGACGGCGAGGTCATCATCGTCGACGAGTTCACCGGACGTACGCTGGCCGGGCGCCGCTGGTCCGACGGCCTGCACCAGGCCGTCGAGGCAAAGGAAGGCGTGCCGATCCAGCGCGAGAACCAGACGCTGGCCACGGTGACGTTCCAGAACCTGTTCCGCATGTACACCAAGCTGGCCGGCATGACCGGTACGGCCGACACCGAGGCGTACGAGTTCCAGCACATCTATGGCCTGGAAGTGGTGGTGATCCCCACCCACAAGCCGATGATCCGCAAGGACAACGCCGACATGGTGTTCCTCGCGCAGGCGGCCAAGTACCGCGCGGTGATCGAGGACATCAAGGACTGCCACAAGCGCGGACAGCCGGTGCTGGTCGGCACCACCTCGATCGAGGTGTCCGAGTTGCTGTCGGGCCTGCTGCAACAGGAAAAGATCGCCCACGAAGTGCTCAACGCCAAACAGCACGAGCGCGAGGCGCACATCGTGGCCCAGGCGGGTGCGCCGGGCCAGGTCACGATCGCCACCAACATGGCCGGTCGCGGCACCGACATCGTGCTTGGCGGCAGCCTTGAAGTGGCGCTGGCCGAGCTGCCGGCCGACGCCGGCGATGCCGAGCGCCAGCGGGTGAAGAGCGAATGGCAGGCGCGCCACGACGCCGTGCTTGCCGCCGGCGGACTGCACATCATCGGCACCGAACGCCACGAGTCGCGCCGCATCGACAACCAGCTGCGCGGACGCTCCGGTCGCCAGGGCGATCCGGGTTCGTCGCGCTTCTACCTGTCGCTGGAAGACAACCTGCTGCGCATCTTCGCCGGGGACTGGGTCGGTCGCTGGATGCGCATGTTCGGCATGAAGGAAGAGGACGCGCTGGAGGACCGCATGGTCAGCCGGCAGATCGAGAAGGCGCAGCGCAAGGTCGAGCAGCACAACTTCGACATCCGCAAGCACCTGCTGGAGTTCGACGACGTCGCCAACGACCAGCGCAAGGTGATCTACAAGCAGCGCGACGAGCTGCTCGAAGGCGAGGACGTCGCCGCCACCATCGCGGACATCCGCCAGGACGTGGTCGAGCAGATGGTGCGCAACTACGTGCCCGCCGAAAGCATCGACGAGCAGTGGGACATCGCCGGTCTCGATCGTCAGCTGGAGACGGAGTTCGGCCTGCACGCGCAGCTCAAGCCCTGGGTGGAGCAGCAGCACGAGCTGGATGCCGAGGCGATCCTCGAGCACGTGCGTGGCCTGGTCGATGAGCTGTTCCGCGCCAAGGAAGAGCAGATCGGCGCCGACAACATGCGCCAGCTGGAAAAGCACATCATGCTCAGCGTGGTCGACAACGCGTGGAAGGAGCATCTGGCGAGCATGGATTACATGCGCCAAGGCATCTACCTGCGCGGTTACGCGCAGCAGGACCCGAAGCAGGCGTTCAAGCGGGAGTCGTTCGAGCTGTTCTCCATGATGCTCGACCGTATCAAGAACGAGGTCGTGCAGATGCTGGCGCGGATCCGCGTGCGCAGCGAAGAAGAGATCGCCGCGATGGAGGCCGAGCAGCAGCGGATGGCCGAGCGCCTGCAGCGCCAGATGCTGGCCACCGGCGGCGGTGCGCCGGTGACTCCCGGCGAGCAGGCTCCGAAGCCGACGGCCGCGGTCGATGGCCCCAAGGCCGGCCGCAACGATCCGTGCCCCTGCGGCTCGGGCAAGAAGTTCAAGCACTGCCACGGCCAGCTGAGCTGATCAGCGGTTGAGGGAGCGCCATGAAAAACGGGAGGCCATGCCTCCCGTTTTCTGTTGCGCGCTCCGCGGTCGGCTCAGTCCTCGCCGCCGGGCGGGCGCTTGCGGTGCGGCTCGGCGTTCACCGTGGTGTACACGGGTTCCTCCGCATCCAGCTGCAGCGCCGTGAGCTGGCCGCCCCAGACGCAGCCAGTGTCAATGGCGTGGATGCCCAGGCCGGCGAATCGTCCCAGCGCGGACCAGTGGCCGCAGACGATGCGCGTGTCGCGCCGCCGCATCCCCGGCACCTCGAACCACGGATACATCCCGGGCTTCTGCGTGCCCGGCACGCCCTTGCCCTCGAAATCGATGCGGCCCTGGATGTCGCAGTAGCGCATGCGGGTGAGCGTGTTGATCGAGGCGCGCAGGCGCTCGACTCCCTGCAGCCGGCTGGACCAGGCCGCTGGCCGATTGCCGAACAGGTTCTTCAGCAGCCGCGGGTAGCGCGGGCTGGAAAGCTCGCGTTCGATCTCCTGCGCCGAACGCTGCGCCTGGCGCAGCGTCCACATGGGGGCCAGGCCTGCATGCACCATGGTCCAGCCAAGCTGTTCGTCGTGGTGCAGCAGCCGCTGCGAGCGCAGCCACTCGAACAGCACCGGGGCATCCTCGGCAAACAGCACCTCGCGCAATTCGGGATTGACCCGCGCCTGCGCGTCCGGCTTGCGCAAGGCGATCGCCAGCAGGCTCAGGTCATGGTTGCCCAGCGTGATCACGCACGACTCGCGCAGCTCGTGGATCAGTCGCAGCGTCTCCAGCGACTGGCCGCCGCGGTTGACCAGGTCGCCGCAGAACCACAGCCGGTCGCTCGCCGGATCGAAGCGCAGCTTGTCGAGCAGGCGCTGCAGCTCAGGGAGACAGCCCTGCACGTCGCCGATCGCGTAGGTCGCCATCAGTGCAGCGTGCGCGGGATCGAGAGCGTGAAGGTCGGGATCGGCGCGTCGAATTCGGTGCCATCGTCGGCCAGCATCTGGTAGCTGCCAGCCATCGTGCCGACCGCGGTCTCAAGCACCGCGCCGGAGGTGTATTCGTAATCGTCGCCCGGGCGGATCCACGGCTGCTCACCCACCACGCCGTCGCCCCGCACTTCATCGACCTTGCCGTTGGCGTCGGTGATCACCCAGTGGCGGGTGATCAGACGCGCGGGCCATTGCCCCGCGTTGCGCAGCGTGACGGTGTAGGCGAAAACGTAGCGGTTGTCGTCGGGCCTGGATTGATCGGGGATAAAGCGGGTCTGGACCCGTACATCGATCGTGTAGGGGGATTTCGCATTCATGCCGCGATTGTACGGCCTGCCGACCTGATCCGGTCAGGCCGCAGGCGGCGCGCTTCAGCTTGCTGCGAGTCCCGAGTCGACCACCTTGGCCAGACGCACGAAATCCGCCGGCGCCAGCGTCTCGGCGCGCGCGCCCGGATCGACACCGGCGCGGCGAATGGCGTCGGCATCCATCACCTGTTTCAGTCCGTTGGCCAGCGTCTTGCGCCGCTGCCCAAAGGCGGCCTTGACGACGGCATGCACGCGCGCGGGATCGGCGTCGTGGCGCTCGTCGGCTGGCAGCGGAACCAGCCGCACCACAGAAGAATCCACCTTCGGCGGCGGACGAAAAGCGCCCGGCGGCACGTCGAACAGCGGCACCACGCGGCAGGCCAGCTGCAGCATCACCGATAGCCGGCCGTAGACCTTGCTGCCCGGCTCGGCGGCCATGCGATCGACCACCTCTTTCTGCAGCATGAAGTGCATGTCCTGGATCGCCGCGGCGTGCTCCACGCAATGAAACAGGATCGGGCTGGAGATGTAGTAGGGCAGGTTGCCGGCGATGCGCAGCCGGGCGGCGCCCAGCTGGCTGGCCAGCGCGGTGAAATCCACGGTGAGCACGTCCGCCTGGATGATCGCCAGCGTCCCCACCGCGGCGGCGCGCTCGCGCAGGGCTGGAATCAGGTCGGTGTCGAGCTCGACCGCGGTAAGGCGCCCGGCCGCGGCAAGCAGCGGCAGGGTCAGCGCGCCCTCGCCCGGGCCGATCTCCACCACGGTGTCGCCGTCGCGTGGCGCGATGGCGCCCACGATGCGATCGATGTAGCGCTTGTCGTGCAGGAAGTGCTGGCCGAAGCTCTTCTTGGGACGGGCGTTCACGGGGTGGCTCCGGGCGAGCCTGGCGCTTCATCCCGGTGCGGGCTTCGCGGCGGAGCGGAGGGATGGGCGGCGCGGCGCGCCACGAGCTCCAAGGCCATGCGCGCGGCGGCGATCAGGCTGGAGGGATCGGCGCGGCCGCTGCCGGCGAGGTCCAGCGCGGTGCCGTGATCGACCGAGGTGCGGATGAAGGGCAGGCCGAGCGTGAGGTTGACGGTGCGATCGAATGCTTCGCTCTTGAGTACCGGGAGCGCCTGATCGTGATACATCGCCAGCACCGCGTCGTAGCGCGCCCGCATGGCCGGAACGAATGCGGTGTCGGCCGGCAGCGGGCCGAGCAGGTTCATCCCCTCGGCGCGGAGCGCCTCCAGCGCGGGAATGATGGTGTCGATCTCCTCGCGCCCCAGGTGGCCGCCCTCGCCGGCATGGGGATTCAGGCCGAGCACCGCAATGCGCGGCGCATCCAGACCGAACTTGCGTTGCAGCTCCGCATGGACGATGCGCAGCACCCGCTGCAGCCGTTCGCCCGTCACCGCGGCAGGCACGCCGGACAGCGGCAAATGCGTGGTGACCAGCGCCACGCGCAGTTCCGGGCTCGCCAGCATCATCACCACGTCCGCGCCGGCCCGCTCGGCCAGGAATTCGGTGTGGCCGCTGAAGGTGATGCCCGCCTCGTTGATGGCCGACTTCTGCAGCGGCGCGGTGACGATGGCGTCGTAGTGCCCGGCCTGGCAACCGTCGGCGGCCTCGGCAAGCGTGGCCAGCACGTAACGAGCGTTGGCCGGATCCGGCTGGCCTGGCTGCTCCTGCGCGGGCATCGGCACGTGCCGCACGCGCAGCTGCACGGCGGTGGCGAGTGGCGGCGCCGGGTCGGTCTCATCAACCAGCTGGATGTCCAGCCCGCAGCGCGCGGCGGCACGTTCAAGCAAACCGCGATCGGCAATCGCGACCAGCTCGGCGTCAAACGGAATAGCCGCCAACCGAACCAGCAGTTCGGGGCCCACGCCGGCCGGTTCGCCGGCGGTCAGCGCGAGCCGCGGGCGCGAGCGCGTGTCCATGTGGCCTCAGACGTTGCCGTCGTCGGGCTGATCGGGATCGCGCAGTTCCGGCACCATCACCTTGACGTAGGAGCTGGCCTTGAGCTGGCGCAGGAAGTCCTCGTAGGCCTGTTCCGCCTTGCGGTTGCCGATTGCCTGGCGCGCCTGATTGCGGGCAATTTCATCGGTGCGGTCGGTCTGGCGCGTGCCCAGCAGCTCGAGGATGTGCCAGCCGGCCTGGCTCTGGAACGGCTCGGAAACCTGGTTCGGCTTGAGCGAAGCCAGCTGCTGCGCGATCGTGCCACCCCAGGCCTGCTGGGCGAACCAGCCCATGTCGCCGCCGGCGTTGGCGGTGGTGTCGTCTTTCGAGAATTCCTTCGCCAGCTTGGCGAAATCCTCGTGCTTGTTGACGATGCGGTCGTACAGCTCCTGCGCCTTCTGCTGCGCCTGCTCGGGCGTCATCAGTTCGCTGGGGCTGATCAGGATCTGCCGGGCGTGGTACTCGGTGACCATCTGACGCTCGGGCTGGCGCTGGCCGACCAGCTTGAGGATGGTGAAGCCGGTCGGACCACGCAGGGCCGGCGTGATGTCGCCCGGCTTCATCGCAGCGATGGTGTCGGTGAACGCCGGCGGCACCTCGTCGATGCGGCGCCAGCCCAGGTCACCGCCGTCCAGTGCATCCTGTGCGTCGGAGTAGCGGATCGCCGCCGCGTTGAAGTCCATACCGCCCTGGATCGCCTTGATCGCCTCGGCTGCCTTGGCCTGCGCGGCCTGGATGTCGGCCGCCGAGGCGCCTGCGGGAATGCTCACCTGGATGTGCGCCAGGTGCACTTCGCCCGCCTTGTAGCTGGGGCTGCTGAGCAGGTTGTTGATCTCGCTGTCGGTGATCTGCACCGAATCGCGCACCACGCTCTCGCGCAAGCGCTGCACCAGCAGCTGCTCGGCCAGCTGCTGGCGGAAGGCCGCGTAGCTGGAGCCGCTCTGTTCCACCGCGGCGCGCAGCTGCTCGGGGGTCATCCGGTTCTGCTGGGCGACGCCGGCGACGGCCTGGTCGATCTCGGCATCGGACACGCGGATACCCTGCTCCTGCGCCTTGTTGACCTGCAGGCGCATCAGGATGAGGCGGTCGAGCACCTGACGCCGCAGCACGTTCACGGGCGGCAGCTGGCCCGGGTTGTTCGCATACTGCTGCTGCACGGCGCGGACGGCGTCGTCGAGCTCGCTTTGCAGGATCACGCCGTCGTCGACGACGGCCACGATGCGATCCAGCATCGTGTCACTGCCGCTGGATGGGGCGGCCTGCGACGCCTGCGGCAGCATCTGGCCGTGGGCGGGAGCGACGGTCGCGGCAGCGATCGCGAGCAGGAACAGCGCGAGGGGGTGCTTCATCAGAACGGAGCCTTTGATCGCCGTCGGGCGACGGACAAATTATTGATATCCCAGAATACCACGCCGCAAAAAGTCCTCGGCCTGGCCATTGAACGCGCCCAGTCCCTTGAACTGCAGCTCGAACATGATCGCGTTGTTGCTGTCCGGGCGGCTGGCCGTGATGTCGTACTGATTCACGTAATGCCGGCCGATCAGGCTCACGATCACGCAGCAGCTTTCGTACTGCAGGCCGGCCAGCGCCTCGACGGTGCGGCGGTCCTTCACCGAATACGTCCAGCGCGCCAGCAGGCGCAGACGTTCGGAGATCGGGTAGACCGTGGAAGCGTCGTATTGTTCCAGCAGGGTGTTGGTGCGGCCCGGCACGCGGCGGAAGCGATAGGAGAAATTGAGGATGCCATCGGAGCTGATTCGTCGCTGCAGCGCGAGCGTGCCCAGATCGGTCAGCCGCGTGTTCGGACTCCACTGGTAGGAGGTGCTGGCGCGCCACTGGTCGTTGAGCTGCACGCTGGCCTGGGCCACATAGTCCGAGCCGCTCCAGTCGGTCACCGGGCGTCCCGGCAGCTGCACGCGCTGCGGGCTGAAGTAGCGGATCTGGCCGAAGCTGGCCGAGAAGCGCTCCACCCCGTCGTCATCCAGCAGGCGCGTGGTGACGGCGCCGGTGAGGTTGTTGGCGCTCATCTGGCGATCGGCGCCGGAGAACTGGTTGGGCGAGAACAGCTGCCAGTAGTCGAAGTTGAGCAGTCGGGTGTCGAACACCGGCAGGTTGTTCTGGTCGCGGTACGGGACGTACAGGTAGTACAGCCGCGGCTCCAGCGTTTGCGTGTAGCTCTTGCCGAACAGCGACGCGCTGCGGTCGAAGATCAGCCCAGTGTCGAGGCTGACAATGGGCAACGATCGTGTCGGACTGCGATCGGTGAACGGTGAGGTCTGGTTGGCGCGCAGCCGACCGCTGTAACCATAGAGCGCGTAGTAGTCGTCGAGCTGATAGGCGGTGTAGCGGTAGGCCAGCTTCGGCCGCACGAACCACGCGGCGCCCTGCCAGTCGGCTGCCAGATACGGGTAGAGGTCGGCGCGCTTGCCTTCGACGAAACCGTCCTTGCGGAAAGCCACCGCCTCGTTGTCCATGCCGAACTCCAGCCAGTCGGCCAGCGGCACGTCGAGGTTGAGCGTGGCGCGTGGCCAGCGCTTGTACTGCAGGCTGCTGTCGGTGAGAAACGGGTCGGTGTTCTGGTAGCTGTCCACACCCAGCGATGCGCTCCACCAGTTGCCCGCGCCGCGGATATAGGCATTGGACGAGATCGAATTGGTGGCGGTGGTGTAGAGGTCGTTGCTGAAGTCGCGCAGGTAATTCTTGTCCGAGACCCGGTTCACCCGCGTGTTGAAGTTCCACCCCGGCCACAGGCGGGTGGTGTCGGAGAACCGGTACAGATAACGCTGGCGGCCCTGTGTCGTCAGGTCGGAATCGGCCAGATTCTCGCCGTGGTCCTTGGCCAGGTACTCGAAGTCGAACTGCCCGTTGCTGCCCGGCAGGAGATAACGGAACTGCCCGCCCAGCATGGCGCCGCGGCTCGAGTAGATGCGCGGTTCCAGCGTCGCGTCGTAGTTAGGCGCCAGGTTGAGGTAGTACGGCACGCTCGCCATGAAGCCCGAGTGGCTCGAATTGCCGAAGGTGGGCGCGAGAAAGCCGCTCTTGCGACGGTCGTCGATCGGAAAGCTGAGGTACGGCAGATACAGGAACGGCACGTTGGCAAAGCGCATGGTGGCGCCGTGCGCCACGCCCACGCCGGTATCGCGATTGAGCGTGAGCTGGTGCGCGCGCACCTCCCACAGGTGGTGCCCCACGTCGCAGGTGGAGTAGGTGACGTCTTCGTAGCGGCTGTGCTGGGCATCGAACAGGGTGGCCTGCTGTGCCACGCCGTTGCCGCGCGACTCCAGCAGCTGATAGGTGACGTTGTCCGCCACGCCGCGCTGGGCCTGGTTGTTGCCCTGCAGGCGATCGGCGGAAAACAGCTGGCCGGCATCCTGATAGCGCACGTTGCCGCGCGCGTCGTAATCGGTGGTCTTGTCGTTGTAATCCACCCGGTCGGCGCGCAGCAGCTGGTCGGCGCGTTGCATCCGCACGTCACCGGTGAGCTTGTAGATGCTCTGGTTGGAGCCGTCCACGCGCTCGGCGTGAACGTCGGTATTCGCGCCATCGCGCAGGCTGCTGTCGTGCGGCAGGGTGGGGTCGTAGAAACCCAGCAGCGCGTTGGGGCGGCACATCGCGTAGTCGATGGGGCGGGCCGGACAGTGGAACGTGCCGAGCGGGCAGGTCGACGCGGGGTTGGCGGGCACGGGGCTGGTGGCGAGCGGGTCCGGCGTTGCCGCGGCGGCATCCACTTCCAGCGCGGCACCGAACAGGGCAAGGGCGGCGGCGACCGCCAGCAGGCGGCGCGGGGGCAACGGGCGCGGCGTCATCGTCACGTTGGCAGTCTGTCGGCTGGGAGGGCTCGCTAAGCTAGCAGAAACGCCCGGAACCCGGCAGACGCGGCCGCCTCGCGGGTTCAGCCGCTGGCGTCGCGCGTCAGTCGAGCAGGGCTTCGACGTGGGCCGCCGCGCTGGCGGCCAGTGCGCGCAGGTCGTAACCGCCCTCGAGGCTGGATACCAGCCGCCCGCCGGCGTGGGCGCGCGCCAGATCGACCAGCTGATGGGTGATCCACGCGTAGTCCTCGACGCCCAGGCGCAGGTCGGCCAGCGGGTCGTCGCGATGCGCGTCGAAGCCGGCCGAGACCAGCACCAGCTGCGGCTTGAACGCATGCATGCGCGGCAGCAGCTCGCTGTGCCAGGTCTCGCGAAATTCCCCCGAGCCGGAACCGGGCGGCAGCGGCGCGTTGACGATGTTGCCCACGCCGCGCTCGTGTGCGAAGCCGGTTTCCGGATACAGCGGCGACTGGTGGCTGGAGACGAACAGCACGCGCGGATCGCTGGCGAAGATGTCCTGCGTGCCGTTGCCGTGGTGCACGTCGAAATCGGCGATGACGATGCGCTTGAGACCGTGCGCGGCCATGGCGTGGGCAGCGGCCGTGGCGATCGAGTTGAACAGGCAGAAGCCCATCGCCTCGCTCGGCGTGGCGTGGTGCCCGGGCGGGCGCACGGCGCAGAACGCGCGGGTGCCCTGGCCCGCCAGCACGGCATCCACGGCGGCGCAGGCCGCACCGGCGGCGCGCAGGCCGGCCTCGTCGGAGCCGGGCGACATCCAGGTATCGGGATCGAGCTGCGCGCGACCTTCGGCCGGCGCGCTGCCGAGCACGCGATCGATGTGCGCGGCGTCGTGTACGCGCAGCAGCTGTTCGCGCGTCGCACGCGGCGCTTCCACCCGATCGACTGCGGCAAAGCGATCAGCATCCAGCGCCTGCAGCACGGCCTTCAGCCGCAGCGGCGACTCGGCATGGCCGGGGCCCGGGTCGTGGCGCAGGCAGCTTTCGTGCGTATACAGGCGCAGCATGAGGTCGATCAGTCCGCGGCGGGCGCCGGCTTGCGGCGGCGCTCGTGCTGCCACAGCACCTCGCCATGGCCGCTGGCGCGGGCCAGCACGCGGCACAGCACGAACAGCAGGTCGGACAGCCGGTTGAGATAACGCGGCGCCTGCGGACGCACTTTCTCTTCGCGACCCAGCGCCACCACCTCGCGCTCGGCGCGGCGGCACACGGTGCGGGCCAGGTGACAGGTGGCCGCGGCCATGCCGCCGCCGGGCAGGATGAAATCCTTCAGCGGCGGCAGCGGATCGTTGTAGTGGTCGAGCACCTGTTCCAGCCGGGCGATGTCGCTTTCCTCGATCATCGCCATGCCGGGGATGCACAGCTCGCCACCCAGGTCGAACAGCTCGTGCTGCACCTGGGTCAGGGTCTCGCGCACGTCATCTGGCAGGGACTCGCAGGACAGCACCATGCCGATCGTGCTGTTGAGCTCGTCCACGGTGCCGTAGGCCGCCACGCGCGGCGAGTCCTTGGGCACGCGCGAGCCGTCGCCCAGCCCGGTGGAGCCGTCGTCACCGGTGCGCGTGTAGATCTTCGAGAGGCGGTTGCCCATCGGCGATCAGCCCGCAAGCTTCGGCTGCGATGGCGTAGCGGTGCGCGCCAGCAGCACGCCGATCACGTGCAGCACCGCACCGATGCCCACGTAGAGCGCGGTGGTGCCGAGGAACGGCAGGTACCAGTCGCCGAGATTCGCCAGCCAGCCATCGAGGCTGCGCGCGGCGGCGGTGGTCGGCGACAGCCAGTAGAAGCTGGCGTTGGACAGCAAGTAACAGGCGCTCTCGCTCACCAGCAGCGCGATCGCCGCCAGGCCGAGCGTGGCCGGACGCAGGCCGGCCTGGTGGCGGGCCAGCCAGCTGCCGCCCGTCCACAGCGCGAAATACGACGGCAGCAGGAACCAGTAGCCCGGCGAGACGCAGTAGTGGCTCCAGAAACTCAGCCCCTGGCTGGTGATGGCGAAGAAATCGACCAGCACCGCCTCGGCCATCAGCAGCGCAAACGCCCAGCGCGCCGAGCCGCGCAGCCAGAAGCCGGCGAGGAAGAACACGCCCCACGACGCATCGGGGATCGCGTCGAAGTGGTGCAGGCGGGTGGCGGCCATCACCAGGGCGAGCACGCTGAAAATGCCGAGGCGTTGGTACTGCGTCATGGCCATGGATGCTCCATCAAAAGCGGCAGAAAACGTCCTACTAGTCTAGCAGTCCGTCGGGCTTTGGTCGGCTGGCCCGCGAATCCGTCCGCACGGCCCGGCTTCCCGGGGCTCGCGGCCGCGGCAACCACCGTGGATCGGCGGAGCGTCAGCCCTCCGTTCCCGCCCGGCCGCACGTTCGACGCGACCACCACCGTTGGCAAGGCAGCCGACCGGCCATCCGGCGCCAGGCGATCCGCCCGGCTGCGTCGCCCCGTCGCTGCAGCGCCGCCGCTGCCCGCGCGTATCATGCGGGCGATGAACGCATCTCACCCTGCCGCTGCGGGCGGCGTGCTCATCGTCGGCGGCGGCCTGGTCGGCGCCAGCCTGGCGATCGCGCTGGACGCCGCCGGCGTGCCCGCCACCCTGGTCGACGCGGCGCCGCCGCCGGCCCACGCCGAGCCCAGCTACGACGAGCGCAACCTCGCGCTGGCCCGCGCCAGCGTCAACGGGCTGAAGGCGATCGGGGTGTGGCCGCATGTGGCGTCGCGCGCCACGGCCATCACCCACATCCACGTCAACCGCGCCGGCGAGTTCGGCAGTGCGCGGCTCGACGCTTCGCGCCACGGCGTCGAAGCGCTGGGCTGGACGCTGCCCGCGCGCGAATTGGGTGCGGCGCTGGCACGGCGGCTTGAGGAGTGCCGCCACCTCACGCGGCTGGCGCCGGCCACGCTGTCCGCGCTGGAGCCGGTGGACGGCGGTTGGCACGCCGGCGTGCGTACAGCCGATGGCGAACGCACGCTGCAGGCCGCGCTGGTGGTGGGTGCCGACGGCACCGAATCCTTCGTGCGCGAACGGCTGGGCATCGCCGCCGAGCGTCACGACTATGGCCAGACGCTGTTCGTCTGCACCATCACGCCAGAGCGCGATCCGGCCGGGCGCGCGTTCGAGCGCTTCAGCGACGACGGCCCGATTGCCCTGCTGCCGCTGGCCGAACGCCGCTGTGGCCTGGTGCTGACGGTGCCGGCGCACGAGGCCGATGCGGTGGCTGCGCTCGATGACGCGGCCTACGCCGCGCTGGCGCAGCAGCGTTTCGGCTGGAAGCTGGGTCGGCTCGCCCGACCGGGGCGGCGCCAGGCCTATCCCATCCGCCGGCTGGCGGCGACGCGCCTGATCGGCCCCCGCGCCGTCCTGGTCGGCAACGCCGCGCAGACCGTGCATCCGATCGGCGCGCAGGGCTTCAACCTCGGCCTGCGCGATGCGCTCACGCTGGCCGAGCTGATCGCCGCCGCGGCCGATCCCGGCGCGCCGGCCCTGCTCGATGCCTATGCGGCCCGGCGCGCGCCCGATCGCGAGGGCACCATGACGATGAGCCACGGGCTGGTGCAGCTGGCCTGTCTGCGGCAGCCGCTGTTGGCGCCATTCCGTTCGCTGGCGCTGCTGGCCTACGACCGCGTGCCGCCGCTGCAGCAGATGCTGGCGCGGCGCGGCATGGGATTCCGCGGCGAGCCGCCGCGTGCGGTGCTGGAGACCCTGCCATGAACCGTCCCCTCAGCTCGCGCGATAGCGCCGGTCGCCGGCGCGGCCCCGAGCTCGACGTTGCCATCGTCGGCGGCGGCATAGTCGGCGCCGCCGCAGCGCTGGCGCTGGCCCGCGCCGGCTTCGCCACCGCGCTGATCGAGGCGCGCGAGCCGCCGCCGTGGCGCGTGGAAGACGAGGTGGATCTGCGCGTGGTCGGCCTGGCGCCATCCTCGATCGGCCTGCTGGATGATCTGGGCGTGTGGACGTCCATACGCCAGGCGCGCGTCGGGCCCTACGCGCACATGCACGTGTGGGATGCCGGCAGCGGTGCCGCGATCGATTTCGACACCGCCGGCAGCGGCCAGACCGAGCTGGGCTGCATTGTGGAGAACAGCCTCGTGCAGTCCACGCTGTGGCAAGCACTCGACGCGGCCGGCGTGCAGCGCCGCTGCCCGGGCGAGGTGGCGGGTTTCGAGGCGCGCGAAGATCGCATCGAGGTCACGCTGGCGGACGGCCAGTCGCTGGCCGCGCGCCTGCTGGTCGCCGCCGACGGCGCCGCCTCGCCGCTGCGCGCAATGGCCGGCATCGGCACGCGCGGCCGCGACTACGGCCAGCGCGGCGTGGTCGCGCACGTGCGCACCGAGCAGCCCCACGCGAACACCGCCTGGCAGCGCTTCCTGCCGACCGGTCCGCTGGCCCTGCTGCCGTTGGCCGACGGGCGCTGCTCGATCGTGTGGTCGCTGCCCGAGGACGAGGCCGCGCGCGTGCTGGCGCTGGACGACGCGGCGTTCTGCGACGCGGTCGGCGTGGCCAGCGACTTTCGCCTTGGCCGCATCACCGGCACCAGCGCGCGCGCGGCTTTCCCGCTGCAACTGAAGTTGGCCGAACGCTACGACGCCGCGCGTTTCGTGCTGCTGGGCGACGCCGCGCACGCGGTGCATCCGCTGGCCGGCCAGGGGGGCAACCTGGGCCTGCGTGACGTGATCGAGCTGCGCGACACGCTGGTCGACGCGCGGGCCGCCGGACGCGACCTCGCCGCCGCGCACGTGCTGCGCCGCTACGCGCGTCGCCGCCGCAGCGCCGATACGCTGGACGCGCTCGGCTTCGACGCGCTGGCGCGCATCTATGCCTGGCAGGCGCCCC
Organism: Dyella sp.; assembly: GCA_036279335.1. Taxonomy (GTDB): domain Bacteria; phylum Pseudomonadota; class Gammaproteobacteria; order Xanthomonadales; family Rhodanobacteraceae; genus Dyella_A. The sequence continues at coordinate 13,497 of DASUJJ010000242.1, read as the reverse complement.
CGCTGGTCGCCGCGCGCGGGCTGGGGGTGCGCCTGCTCGATCGGCTTGCTCCGCTCAAGCAGCTGGTTGGCGGACACGCCGCCGGCCGCTGAATCCTTCCGTCCCACGCACCCGGAGTTCCGCGCCATGCGCCTGCTACGCCTGACCTCGCTGCTGTTGCTCTCGCTCGGTTCGTTCGCTGCCCACGCCGCGATGGTGCACAAGCCCGTCGTCTGGACCCAGGACGGCACCACCTTCCGCAGCGTGCTGGTTTACGACGATGCCGTGACGGCCAAACGCCCCGGCCTGGTGATGGTGCCGAACTGGTACGGCGTGAACGACAACGCGGTGAAGAAGGCCGAGATGGTCGCCGGCACGCAGTACGTGATTCTGCTCACCGACCTGTACGGCGAGGGCGTGCGTCCGGCCAACAACGCGCAGGCGCAGGCCGCCACCAAGCCGCTGTACGGCAACCGCCCGCTGCTGCGCCAGCGCATGAATACCGCGCTCGCGCAGCTCAAGGCGCAGGCCACGGCCGCGCCGATCGACGTCGCGCATCTGGCCGCGATCGGATTTTGCTTCGGCGGCACCGCGGTGCTCGATCTGGCGCGCAGCGGCGCGGATGTCGCTGCGGTGGTCTCCTTCCATGGCGGCCTCGCCACCGACGATCCCGCGCTGGCCAAACAGATCAAGGCGCGCGTGCTGGTGATGAACGGCGCCGACGACAAGGGCACCATGCCGGACGCTCCCGCCTTCATGGACGAGATGCGCGCCAGCCCCGCCGACTGGCAGTTCGTGGTGCTCGGTCACGCCGTGCACTGCTTCACCGAGACCGACCAGCACAGCCCCGGCTGCATGTACGACCCACGCGCCGCCGCGCGCAGCTACCGGCTGATGCACGACTGGCTGGATCACGCTTTCGCCGGCACCTACTGATTCGCAGGATCCGATAGGCGATAGACACTTCGGCAGCCGTTCCGTGCGGAGCGAGGCCCGGCTTCCCCTGACAAGCCAGTCAGTGGCTGCGCGCGATCGAGTAGTCGGCCAGTGCCCGCAGGGCGTCGCGGTGTGCGGAGGGCGGCAGCGCGTCCAGCGCGGTGCGGGCCGCGCGGGCGTGGTGTTCGGCGCGTTCGCGCGTGCGCTGCAGCGCGCCGGAGTCGCGGATCGAAGCGACAATGCGGTCCAGCGAATCCAGCCCGCCGTGCTCGATGGCGTGGCGCAGCGAACGGCGCTGCTCTTCGCTGGCGCGCTGCAGGGCATAGATCAGCGGCAGGGTGGGTTTGCCTTCGGCGAGGTCGTCGCCGATGTTCTTGCCCAGCGTGTCGGCGTCGCTGACGTAGTCCAGCAGATCGTCGGCGATCTGGAACGCGTAGCCCAGCTCCATGCCATAGGTACGCAGCGCGGCCACCTGGGCATCGGGCAGGCCGCCGAGGATGCCGCCCAGCTCGGTGGCGGCGGCGAACAGCACGGCGGTCTTGCGCTCGATCACGGCGAGGTAGGCCGCTTCGTCCACGTCGGCGTTGCCGATGTTGAGCAGCTGCAGCACCTCGCCCTGGGCGATGGTGTTGGTGGTGTCGGCGAGGATGCGCATGATGCGCATGTCGTCCAGCTCGACCATCAGCTGGAACGAGCGCGAGTAGAGGAAGTCGCCCACCAGCACGCTGGCGGCGTTGCCCCACAGCGCGTTGGCGGTCTTGCGGCCGCGGCGCAGGTCGGATTCGTCCACCACGTCGTCGTGCAGCAGGGTGGAGGTGTGGATGAACTCCACGATCGCCGCCAGCTTGATGTGCTGATCGCCGGCATAGCCCGCCGCACCGGCGGCCAGCACGTGCAGCATCGGGCGCAGGCGCTTGCCGCCGCTGGCGATGATGTGCCCGGCGATCTGGTCGATCAGCACCACGTCGGAGGCGAGCCGGCCGCGGATCAGCGCATCGACCCGCGCCATGTCGCCGGCGGCCAGCTCGCGCACGCGGGTGAAGTCGTCAGGGCTGAGGGCGTCGGCAGACATCGGGGTCTTCATGCAGGGGGAAAGTCGGCTAACGCTTGATTATAGGGTTTGCGCGCGAGCGGGCGCGTTACGCGACACGCCGCCGCAACGGCTGGTGTGACGCGCTCCGTATAATCGCAGAATGCCCTGCACCTGCCCCTGCGCGCCGTGAGCGCCCTGACCCCCCTCGAACGCCGCAGCGCCCTCACCCTGGCGTGCGTGATCAGCCTGCGTTTGTTTGGTCTGTTCCTGATCATGCCGGTGTTTTCGGTGTACGCGAAGGCGCTGCCGGACTCCACGCCGCTGCTGATCGGGCTGGCGCTGGGCGTGTACGGGCTGGGCCAGATGTGCCTGCAGATTCCGCTGGGCCTGCTGTCCGACCGCATCGGGCGCAAGCCGGCCATCAGCATGGGTCTGGCGGTGTTTGCGCTGGGCGGAATGGTGGCCGCGATGTCGCACACTTTGATGGGCATCGTGATCGGCCGGGCGCTGCAAGGCATGGGCGCGGTGGCCGGCGCCGGCACCGCGCTGGCTGCCGACCTCACCCGCGAGGAAAACCGCGGCAAGGTGATGGGCATCATCGGCGTGTCGATCGGCATGGCCTTCCTGCTGGCGCTGATCCTCGGCCCGCCGCTGGAGGCGGTCAACGGCTTGCCCGGCCTGTTCGCCGCCACCTCCATCCTCGCCCTGATCGCGCTCGCCCTGCTGTGGCTGATCGTGCCCACGCCCGAGCGGGCGCGGGCGCCGGCGGCATCGAGCTTCGGCAGCGTGCTGGGGATGCTGCGCGACAGCCGCATGCTGGTGCTCAACGGTTCGGTGTTCTTCCTGCACCTGCTGCTCACCGCCAGTTTCGTCGGCCTGCCGCTGCTGCTGGTGGACACGCTGCACCTGCCGGTGAACCGCCATTGGGAACTGTACCTGCCGGTGATGGTGATTGCGGCCTTCGTGATGGGTGCCACCTTGCATCGCATGAAGGAGATCGCGCAGAGCCTGCGCATTGCCACCGTGTGCATCGTGGTGATCGGCGTGGCGCTGCTCGGCTTTGCGCTGGGCGGCGACCATGTGGCCCTGCTCGGCGTGGCGGCGGCGATGTTCTTTTCCGGCTTCAACGTGCTGGAGGCTGCGCTGCCCAGCCTGGTGTCGCGGCTGGCGCCGGCGGAACTGCGCGGCGCGGCGATGGGCGCCTACTCCACCAGTCAGTTCCTGGGCGCTTTCGTGGGCGGGGCGCTCGGCGGCATCGCGCTGGGCCGGCTCGGTCCCTCCGGCGTGTTCGCCTGTGCCGCGGCGCTTACCTTGCTGTGGTTGCCGCTGGTGGTGCTCGGCGCGCGGCGGATCGGCCATGCCGCAGTCACCACCGCCCACGCGGCGTCGCGTTTGCCGACGGCGGCCGATTGCAAAGGCGCTGACCCGGCCCAATGATGGTCGCCTGCGGTCGGCTTCGGCTGCGCCAGGGAGGCCTGCATGGCTCACGAGCTCATTGCCCTGATCGCCCAATACGGGCTGCTGGTGGTGTTTTTCAACGTGCTGGTCGAACAGGCCGGTGCGCCACTGCCTGCCGTGCCCACGCTGGTGGTGGCCGGCGCGCTGTCCGCGGGCGGTCGGCTGCCGCTGGCCGGCGTGCTGCTGGTGGCCCTGCTGGCCTGCCTGCTCAGCGACACGGCGTGGTATGTCGCCGGGCGGCGCTTCGGCGGCGGGGTGATGCGCACGCTCTGCCGCATCTCGCTGTCGCCCGATTCCTGCGTGAAGCAATCCGAGCTGCGTTTCCAGCGCTGGCGCGGACGCATGCTGCTGGTGGCCAAGTTCGTGCCGGGACTGTCCACGGTGGCGCCGCCGCTGGTCGGGGCGATGGGCCTGCGCGCGGGCGCCTTCCTGCTGCTTGACGGGGTCGGCTCGCTGCTGTGGGCCGGTCTGGCGGTGGGGCTGGGCTATGCCTTTTCAGCGCAGGTGGACCGCGTGCTGGCCGCCATCGAGCAGGCCGGCGCGGTGGCGCTGGAGGCCCTGTTCGCCGTGCTGCTGCTCTACATCGCCGCGAAATGGTGGCAGCGCCATCGCCTGCTGGTGGCGCTGCGCATGGCGCGCATCTCGGTCGACGCCTTGAACGAGGCGATCATCTCCGGCCGGAACCCGGTGGTGGTGGACGTGCGCTCCTCGGCCTCGCGACTGCTCGACAACCGGGTGATCCCCGGCGCTCTGCTGGCCGATCCGGAGGGCGTGCATGCCGTGCTGGCCGAGGTGTCGCGCGATCGCGAGCTGGTGATCTACTGCAATTGTCCCAACGAAGTGTCCGCGGCGAAGGCGGCGCAGCTGCTGATGTCGCTGGGCTATCGCCACGTGCGTCCGCTGCAGGGCGGACTCGATGCCTGGGATGCCGCCGGCTACGCGCTGGAGTCCCTGTGCGGATCGCCGCCCGCGGCGGCGCGCCGCGAACCGCTGCCGCCGCCCGCGCTGCGGGCTTGATCCAGCTCGCCTTCGCCGCGCCCGAACCGCGCACTATCGCCTGGCGGCAGGCTCCAGCCTGTGCGCGCGGCCGGCGGATATCGCGCCGGATGTCCTTGGCCTGCGGAGATCATGGTGAAAGCCAGACGCCGGGTGTTGCGCGGAGCACTGCTGGGAACCGTGGCCATGTTCGCGGTCGGCTGCGCCGTCACGACCTGGATCGTGGTCCGCACCAGCGCCGATGCGCACGCCGTCCAGCAAAGCCAGTTCCGCAAGTCCAGCACGCAGCTGCGCCAGGAAGTCGCCTCGCGGCTGACCTTGCCCGCCTACGGCCTGGGCGGCCTGCGCGGCATGGTGCTTGCGATGGAGCGCCGGCCTACGCCGGATGAATTTCGCCGTGCGGTGCTGGCGCGGGACCTTGCCGGCGAATTTCCCGGCGTCTACGGATTCGGTTTCATCGAGCCGGTATCCCGTGACGAGCAGGCCGCCTTCGTGGCGCGCACGCAGGCGTGGTACGGGCGGCCGTTCGCGGTGCGCACCAGTGGCCATCCGCAGCAGCTGTATGTGATCCGCTCGATCGAGCCGATCGAGCGCAATGCTCCGGCGCTGGGCCTGGACGTGGGTGCCGAGCCGGTGCGGCGCGAGGCGGTGCAGCGGGCGCTGGCCAGCGGCGGATTCACCGCCACCGGCCCGGTGCACCTGCTGCAGGGCGGCGGCAGCGAGTTCGGCGCGCTGTATTTCCTGCCGGTGTTCGCGCCCGGCCCTGGCCGCGAACTGCAGGGCCTGATCTACGCGGCCGTGGAATATCCCAGCATGCTGCGTTCGCTCGTCAGCGGCGAGCCGCTGGTGGATTTCACGCTGACCGACATCACCGCGGCGACGCCGGTCACCGTGTATCCGTCGATCGATCAGGCGCCTCCCGTCCACCGCGCGCACTACCAGCGGGAGGCCGAGTTGTCGGTGGGCGGGCGGCGCCTGCGCCTGGTCATGCGCAGCACCCCCGCCTTTGATGCGGCCACCGCCAACGACGCGGCCCAGGCACGCCGACTGGGTGCGGCTGGCGGCGTGCTCAGCGTGTTGATCGCCGCGCTGACGTGGCTGCTGATCGCCGGTCGCCAGCGCGCGCTCGACCTGGCGCATTCGATGACGCTGGAGCTCGATCGCCTGGCCACGGTGGCGCGCCTGACCAGCAACGCCGTGGTGATCATCACGGCGGACGGTCGGGTGGCGTGGAGCAATCCGGCCTTCACCCGGCTGCTGGGCCTGGCAGCCGACGAAGAGAACGGCCGCCTGCTGTTCGAGCTGCTCGGCGAACAGCCGAACGAGGACGATGCGTGTGCGGCGGTGCGGCGCGCCGTGCAGGAGGTCGTTCCGTTCAAGGGCGAGGCACCGATGCGCGATCGCCATGGCCAGCCGCTGTGGGTGGAGCTGGAAGTGCAGCCGGTGCGCGGGCGCGACGGGCGCTTGGCCAGCTTCATCGTGATGCTCGCCGACATCACCGAGCGCCGCGCGATGGAAGACGAGCTGCGCGAGAGCCGTGGCTTCCTGCAGCGCACCGGCGACGTTGCCCGGGTGGGCGGCTGGCGGCTGGATCTGGCCACGCGGGTGACCACGTGGTCGGAACAGGCGCGGCGCATCGTGGATATGCCGGCGGACCGCGCGCTCGCGCTCGGCCATGCCCTGATGCTGTTTCCCGAGGAGGCCCGAGTGCGCCTGCAGGCCGCGCTGGAACGCGCCACCCGCGGTGCCGGCGGCTGGGACATGGAGCTGCCGTGCACCACCCTCGGCGGGCGCGCGATCTGGGTGCGCACGATGGGTGAGGTGGAGACCGAGCACGGTCGTCCCGTGCGCATCACCGGCAGCCTGCAGGACATCACCCGCCGCAAGCAGGCCGAGCTGGAGCTGGCGGAGAGCCGCGAGCTGCTGCGCGTCACCCTGCACTCGATCGGCGACGCGGTGATCACCACCGACGCGCAGGCGCGCGTCACCTGGCTCAACCCGGTGGCCGAAACGCTGGCCGGCTGGAGCGTGGACGAGGCGGTGGGTCGCCCGATCAGCGAGGTGCTGCGGCTGCTCAGCGAGGAAACCCGCCACGGCGTGATCAACCCGGTGGAAACGGCGCTGGCGGAGCGCCGCATCGTGGGACTGGCGCACAACTCGGTGCTGGTGGCGCGCGACGGGCGCGAATTCGGCGTCGAGGATTCCGCCGCGCCGATCAAGGGCGACGACGGCACCGTGCGTGGCGCCGTGATGGTGTTTCACGATGTCACCGAAGCGCGGGCGCTGAGTCGCGAGATCTCGCACCAGGCGCGCCATGATGCGCTTACCGGCCTGCCCAACCGGGTCGAGTACAAGGAGCGCCTGCTGCGCTTCCTGCGCCGCGCCGCCGAGGAGGGCGAGCACGGCGCGGTGCTGTTCATCGACCTGGACCATTTCAAACTGGTCAACGACACCTGCGGCCATCACGCCGGCGACGAGGTGCTGGTGCAGATGGCCAGCCTCATGCGCGCCTGCGTGCGCAGCCACGACACGGTGGCACGACTGGGCGGCGACGAATTCGCGGTGCTGCTGGAAGGCTGCCCGCACGAGCAGGCCGAGCGCATTGCCCAGGCCATCTGCGATGCGGCGCACGACTATCGTTACATCGCCGGCACCGGGCAGGGATTCCACGTCGGCACCAGCATCGGGCTGGTGCCGATCAGCGGCGGTACGCACGCGCTGGACCAGGTGATGCGGGCGGCCGATGTGTCGTGCTACATCGCCAAGTCGGAGGGGCGCGGGCGCGTCCACACCTGGGCCGCCCAGGATGCCTCGGTGCAGGCACATGCCGGCGATGCCACGTGGGGTGCGCGCATCGAGCAGGCGCTGGATCGGCACGGCTTCATGCTCTACGGCCAACGCATCCAGCCGCTGTCCGCCGATGCCGATCGGCACGGCTGGTATGCCGAGGTGTTGCTGCGGCTGGTGGGCGAGGACGGCGCGCCGGTGTCGCCCGGCGTCTTCATGCCGGTGGCCGAGCGCTACCAGCTGGCCAACCGCATCGATCGCTGGGTGGTGCAGGCGGTATTCGACCTGCTGTCGGACTGGCACGGCTGCGTCGACATGCCCGCGATGCTGTCGATCAACCTCTCCGGCCAGTCGGTCGGTGATCGCGCCTTCCATGCGTTCGTCGTCGGCCTGATCGAGCGCGCGCGCTTCGACCTGCGGCGCCTGTGCTTCGAGATCACCGAGACTGCCGCGATCATCAACCTGGGCGTGGCGCGGGCGTTCCTGGACGCGATGCGCGACCGCGGCATCCGCATCGCGCTGGACGACTTCGGCGCCGGCGTCGCCTCGTTCGGCTACCTCAAGCACCTGCACGTGGACTACCTCAAGATCGACGGTCAGTTCGTGCTCGGCCTGGCCAGCGATGCGCTGGACCAGGTCTCCGTGCGCAGCTTCTGCGAGGTGGCTCGGGTGCTCGGCATCCAGACCATCGCCGAGTGCGTGGAGGGCGAGGAATTGCTGTCGATCGTGGCGACCTTCCCGGTGGATTTCGCCCAGGGCTACCTGATCCATCGCCCCGAACCGCTGGCGCAACTGTTCGGGCTGCCGGCCGCGACCGGGAGCTGACGCTCAGGGAATCGGGCAGCGGCCGTCCAGCGGCACCTGGCGCGCCGCCGCCAGCTCGGCCGGGGTCGCCACGCGCTCCTGCATCGGGTCGAAGGTGATCCGCGCCCGCACGTTGTCGCCGTCGCTGGCATGGATGTTGGCGATCCCCACGAAGCGCAGCAGCGCCCGGCTGCGCGCGTCGTAGGCCACGTCGATGTGCGGCAGCGCAAAGCCCACCCAGCTGTCCAGGCTCAGGCGGTACTGGCGCGCCGGGCGCCCCTCGACGGTGGCGTCGTCGATCCGCTTCACGCTGAATGTCAGGGTGCCCAGCCGGCTGGGGATCACGAAAGGCACCGCATCCGAATCGCCCTGGCCGAGCTGGTCCCAGCGGCTGCGGATGTAGGCGTCGAAGCCGGCGTCGATCACCGGCAGCGGCGTGGTGTCGAGCGGCGCGCTGCGTTCTGCCGCGGCGGCGCTCTTGCGCACGAACACCACGCGCCCGCCCCCCGCCGCTTGCCGCACGCCCTCGCGGTAGCCGGTGCGCCCGTCGACCAGCTCAAAGTCAGGCGCCTGGGCGCTGCCGTCGTCGTGCAGCAGCTTGCGCGCGAAGGGGCGCCCGTCGGGGCAGCGGTAAAGCACCAGCCGCCCCGGGCCCTGCGCGTCGGTGAACAGCCAGTGCGATTCGCGGTACATCGGGTGGCCGTCGCCGGTGCTGTAGGCCACGGCCTCGAGCTGGCGGATGCCGGCCCCGGGCGTGGGCGTATCGGCCGCGGCGGCGCCGGTGCAGGCAAGCAGCAGGGTCAGTCCAGCCGCACGGGCGGCCTGCAGCGGGGCGATCGTCAAGCGCTTTCTCCTTGCCGGGAACGGGCCCGCGCGCGGCGGCGGCGGGCGCGGATCTCCCGTTGTCTTACGCGGACCGCGCCCACGCGGATGCGTCAGGATCCGCGGGCAGCCACGCCGCGAGGAGGGCAGGCAGCTATAGTAGGCAGCCCGCCGGGCGCGGCCTTCTGCTGGCCGCCCGGCCACATCACACCGTCGGCCGGACACTGTGCGCCGGCCCAGCAAAGCGAGGTAGTCCCATGGCACGTGGAATCAACAAGGTCATCCTGGTCGGCAATCTGGGCGCAGACCCGGAAGTGCGCTACACCGCCAGCGGCACGGCGATCACCTCGCTCAGCGTGGCCACCTCCGAGAGCTGGACCGACAAGCAGAGCGGCGAAAAGCAGGAGCGCACCGAGTGGCACCGCGTGAAGCTGTTCGGCCGCCTCGCCGAGATCGCCGGTGAATACCTGAAGAAGGGTCGCCAGATCTACATCGAAGGCTCGCTGCGCACCGACAAGTACACCGACAAGCAGGGCGTGGAGCGTTACAGCACCGACATCGTCGCCAACGAGATGCAGATGCTCGGCGGCGGCGCCGAGGGCGGCGGCATGGGCGGTGGTGGCGGTGGCGGCTTCCAGCAGCGCGGCCCGGGCGGTGGTGGTGGCGGCGGCCGTTCTGGCGGCGGTGGCGGCAACCGTGGTGGCGGCAGCGGCAGCGGCGGCGGCGATTACAACCGCGGCGGCAACGACATGCCGCGCCAGTCGCCTGCCCCGGCCGACACCGGCGCCTTCGATGACGACGACATTCCGTTCTAGGACACCCCTGTTTGGGAGTGTTGATAAAGATTCACCTGAAGCCCCGCATTTGCGGGGCTTTTTGTTTTCGCAACCTTCTCCCCCTGTCGAGAATTTTCTGGCGAGTGATGCACACGTGAGATTCGTCAGGACAAAAGCGATGCCCATCTTGTCGGTTCACATGCTCGGCAACAGGGCGCGTCCCGAGGCTTCTCGATGAGCAGGGCGTGCCTCTGTATCTGACCCTGTTCGCCAGGTCCCCGCTTCGGAATGCCCCGGCGGCGGGCAACACGATTGGAAACGAGCTTGCCGATCTCCTCTTGCTCCTGCGCTGGGAGCAAACCAATCACCGCGACCTTGTCAAAGAGTTCCGCAGCAGACGCTTCGTCACGGCTGCGGACATTGCCCCGCTGCGGGGCTTTGCGAGATCGACATGCGGCAGTGGCGTTTCGCTCAAGACGAACGGGTTCGCGCTCAGGTCCTCGCTCAGGAAAGCGGCCGGGACAGTGACAGCGCCTGCTGCAGCCGCCTGGCCTCTTCACCCGGCGAGCTGCCGAAAAGCCGCTTGAACTCGCGGCTGAACTGCGACGCGCTTTCGTAACCCACCTTGATCGCTGCGCTGGCCGCCGTATGGCGGCTGCGGATCATCAGCAGACGCGCCTGGTGCAGTCGGATCGACTTCAGGTACTGGATCGGCGATGTGTGGGTAACCGCCTTGAAGTGATGGTGGAAGGCCGGAACGCTCATGTTTGCCTCACTGGCCAGCGTGGCGACGTCGAGGTCGCGGTCGTACTGCGCATGGATACGGCGCAGCGCCTTGGCGATGCGGCCAAAATGGCCGCCCTGTATGAGCGCGGCGCGCAGCGAGCCGCCCTGTTCGCTCGTGAGCACGCGGTAAGTGATCTCGCGAAAGATGGCTGGCGCCAGCAGGCGCGCTTCGAGCGGCGAGCACAGCGCTTCGCAAAGCCGCATCGTCGCGTCGCTGAGGCTCTCGTCCATCGGCGTGGCCATCAGTGTCATCGGTTTGCACGGGGCCAGGCCCTGGGCTTCGTCCACCGCCAGCGCGAGCTCGGCGGTCAGCTGCGGGTCCACCCGCAGGACCAAGCCCAGCATCGGCTCCTGGGCCGTGCATTCGGTTTCTGTTTCGAAGGGCAGCGGCACGGACAGCGCCAGAAAGTGCTGGGCGTCGTAGACATAGGTGTCGCCGCCGTGGAAGCCGCGCTTCCGGCCCTGCGCGACGATGCAGATGCTCGGTTCGTGCAGCATGGGCATCCGCCTGAGCGGACCGTTCGAGCGCATCGCCATGACGCCATCCAGTGGTGTCATGGCGAAGCCTTCGCTCGGGCACAGTCGCGCGATGAGTTCAGCGGTGCGCCGCGGTGGCTCCCGGCTGGGCAAGGCGGGTGGGCGGATGCCGGCCATTGGGGTATGCCTCCGCGATAGGAACAGGTGCGATTCAAGCACCAAATCGGCACTTATGGACCGGAGCATATAGGAATAGGCAAGACTGCCAGATGATGGGGCCTTTGCCGGGCGGCCCCGGACGCGGAGCATGGCCATCACACCAACCGCCCCGGTTGGTTGATCCCTGGGGCCGTCGTGACATGGACCCTGGTCACCCTCGCCATCCTGGTTTTCCTGGTGCTGCCGAGCGGGGCCGAGGCCGCGGCGACTCCCGCCACCCTCAACACATCCCACGGAAACCATCGCCATGACTCTCCATGCGAACCCCAGCAAAGTCATCCTGATCACCGGTGCCAGCAGCGGCATCGGCGAGGCCACCGCCCGCCGACTGGTGGGCCTGGGCCACCGCGTGCTGCTCGGCGCCCGCCGCACCGACCGCCTGCAGGCGCTGGTCCAAGTACTGCAGGCCAGTGGGGGCCAGGTCGCCTATCGCGCCCTCGACGTCACCGATGCGGCCGACTTCCAGGCTTTCGCTGACCATGCCGCAGCGACCTTCGGGCCCGTGGACGTACTCGTGAACAACGCCGGCGTGATGCCGCTCTCGCCGCTCGCGGCCGGCAAGCGGGGCGAGTGGAACCAGATGATCGACGTCAATATCCGCGGCGTACTGCACGGCATCGCCGCAGTGCTGCCGGGCATGGAGGCCCGCGGTAAAGGCCACATCATCAACATCGCGTCGATCGGTGCGCATGTCGTGGTTCCTACCGGTGCCGTGTACTGCGCCACCAAGTACGCGGTCTGGGCGATCACCGACGGCCTGCGCCAGGAAAGCAGCGTCGTGCGCGCTACGGCGATCTCCCCGGGCGTGGTCGATACCGAGTTGGCCGACCACATCAGCGATTCGTCCGCCCGGGAAGCCATGGCCGAGTTCCGCCGGATCGCCCTCGAGGCCGACGCGATCGCCCGTGCCATCACTTACGCCGTCGAACAGCCGGACGACGTGGACGTGAACGAGATCATCGTGCGTCCGCGCGCGGCCACGGGCGCCTGATCGCCTGGCAGCCACCTGCCCGTTCCCCGCCCGCCCCGAACCCCACGAGCCGCCTGCCATCAATTCCCATCTCCGCGTCGGCATGTGGGTCACCGCCGATGGCCGTTTCCGGCACGAACTGCTGCGCGCAGGCCGCTACGACGATGCCCGGGATCGGAAGAACAGCGCTTGGTTCGTGGCTCCGTTCTCTCGATGGTGGCTGCGAGCTTGTGCTGCTGCGCGGGCGGCGTGGATCAGGGCTGGCCGACCACCAGCACGGTGAAGCTGTCCGGCAGCATCTGCGGCCAGCCGCGTGCATTCTTCCTGGTGCCCGGGGTGGCGGCGGAGAGGTAGAGGCGGTGCGTCTGCGGATCGAGCGTCATGGTGCGGGCGCTCTTTTGTGTGGGGATGGTGGCGGCGACGGTGTAGTGGTCGGCATCCGTCTCGTGCACGGCGGTGATGGTGCCGCTCTGGCCGTTGGAGCTGTAGATCATCGCGGTGGCCGGATCGTAGGCCACTGCGTCCGGGCCGTCGCCGATCGCCACCGTGGCGACCTGCTTGCCGGTGAGCGCGTCGGTCACCGCCATGACGCGGTTGTCGCACACCGAGAACAGCCGGTGGTGCGCGTTGTCCAGCGCCAGCCCGCTGGGCGACTCGCACGGCGCCAGCGACCAGGTGTGCAGCACCGCGTTGGTGTGCGTGTCGAACTCGACCAGCTGCGACGTGTCCTCGATGTTCACGTAGACGTGGCCGGCGCCGTCTGCCTGGGCGAATTCCGGCTTGCCGGGCAGGGCGATGGTGGCGATCACCGCACGCTTGATCGGATCGATCACGCTGGCCGAGGCGCTGCGGCCGTTGAAGGTGAACACGTGGTGCGAGGCGGAGTCGTACAGGATCGCGTCGGGGTTCTGCCCGGTGCCGGCGATCGTGCCCAGCGGCTTGAGCGTGGCCGGATCGAACGCGCTGACCGAGGCGCTCCTGCCGTTGCTGGTGAAGCCGAGCTTGAGGTCGTCGGCGATGGCCACGCCATGCACGCCGTCGGTGTCCGCGATGGTGCCGACCGGCTTGCCGCTGGCGAGATCAACGACGACCACGCGGTCGCCGCGGCTGACGAACAGATGCCGGTGCGGCACATCGACGGAGAGATAGTCCCAGCCGCCCGGGCCCCCCAGCGGCCAGCGGTCGATCACTTTCAGCGGAGCCACGCCGCCGGCGAGCGCGGGAACGATCGGCGCCAGCAGCAGAAGGGCAAAAGCGACGGGCAGGGCAGTGCGCAACAGTGGCTTCATGGCGGTGGTTCCCTTGCAGTGAGTGGGGAGGAGTCGGCGAAGGCGAGAGGGGTCAGGCCGCGGCCCCGCGATGCTGGCGCAGCACGGCGTACAGCACCGGCATCACCAGCAGCACCAGCGGCACCTGCACCAGCAGGCCGGCGATGATCGCCACCGCCAGCGGCT